>JAFSXS010000068.1 GCA_017443945.1 Synergistaceae bacterium | reverse complement strand
GCCGACAAGTTTTAACACATCTTCACGCTTTGTAGCATCTCCACACATTAATTTATGCCTGCCGAGATTTACAATTTCGCCGTACTTCATTCTCTGTCTCCTACATTGATTATTTTTGCCAAGTCCCAAATTTGACCCTCGCTGTAATGAATGTGAGTTTCTTTGTTCATCATGGCTGCATAAATTATCGAAGCATCAAAACGTATCAGCTTATTAAACACGTCAGATTTCTCATTCCCGAAGAAAACGAGAAAATAACTTTGTGCACCGCCTTTAGCACAATTCATTAAATTTATTGCCTCGCGCATTGTCCGTGCATTAATTTTTTCTCCGATAGCGCCCGTGTGCAAAATCTGCCATTCATTGACTCCGGACATATTTTCTTTCGCGTCAAAACAATGTATCTGCCCATTAATGAAAAATTCATAGTCAAACGGCTCACCCTCAAGATAAAAACCGTCATAAGATCTGCGCGGGTGATTCTTGTGTGCATGACAACCCATTGAATTTAACTGCGTGCAAATATCGTCTAACCATTTTTCGAGGGCGGCTCCTTTGCGGGTTATTATCTTCTTCATTTTTCTGGCCATTGATTAACCTCCTTGTCGGGTATTCCAGATATTTATAGCATCAATAAATGACACACATTCAATCGTACGGGATCCGCAGTGATTGCAGACAACATAAAAACTTCCTTCTGACTCTGCAACCCTCGCTTCATAACCGCAAAAAGGACAGGACTTAATATAATTTTTCGCGAAATTAGAAATTGTGTCCTGACGTTTTTTATCTTCGGAACGTTTAATTTTATTCCAGTCAAAAACTGCCTGAGCTTTATTATCGCACTCGAGAGACCTGCACCCGCATTTAGCACACTGTACACAATAATATTTTTTCGGGTTATATCTTGTGTAAGAATCTGACCTAATGGAAATAAATACATCGTCATGATTACACATTGGGCACGGTTTTAATTTTTCGTTCATGATTTGTCCTCCGCTCGTGTGTTCCATGCGTCTATTGCTTCCTGCTTAGTGTTATAATTTTCTTTCTCGATAGTCAAGCACTCATAACTATTACTGCAAATAACGCTATAACTACCGCCTGAATAATCTATTAATTTAGCTGCACTCCCGCACATGGGACATGATTTCAATTCGCCATTCATAATTATTTTTTCCGGGCGTGAGTTCCATTCATTAATTGCGTCTTCGGGCGTGTCGTGTTCTTGAGTGCAAGGACTAATTTTACATAACTCATTAAAGCAGCTGACGTAATAATATATTCCAGCGTCTATTAATTGCGGTTTCTTCCCGCAAAATGGGCACGGTTTTAATTTTTCGCTCATGACTTGACCTCCGTAAAAAATCCAATAGTTTTTGTACCGCAAAGAATAAATTTTGTTACTCCCGATACAACCTGCATTGCTGATTCTTCATTATGTTTGTATAAAAATTTTTCAAACTCTTTCAGCACCGTTATAACTGCCGGACCGCATATGCACAAACGCTTTAACTGGTCATTATTTAATTTTTCGCTCATGACTTGTCCTCCGCTCGTGTGTTCCATGCTGATATAGCTTTTTCACTTGACAAATAATATTTCGTGCATACCCCGCAATAACTGCATGTAACAAAATGCGAAATTTCCTTATATACTGTGTCATAATGCGTCATTAATACTGCTTCACACCCGCAAAATGGGCACGGCTTTAATTTCTCGCTCATGACTTGACCTCCCTGGAAATAAACAATTTGACTTCCTGATCAAGACTGCTGAAAAATTTTGCTATCCCGCTCGTATGCACCTTTTGAGACTGATTCTCAAACATTGCAGTGTAAAACTCGAATACTTTTCCCGTGAGACCATTAATGATTACTTGATAACTTTGAGGGTTCGCAATTGATGTCTGCGGGTCTTCATGAGTGAGCGCCGACTCATAAAACCATTTTTTAAATGCGCTAACATTATTTTTTTTTGCAGCATGATTTATTATTCTCTTGATATCACCTGCAGGCAGACAAAATATCCAGATTTTTGAAGGTAAACTCACGCGTAATATTTGTCTATGCATTTGGAGAATATCTATAATTTTAGTTACTGTCGCTACATGATAACCCAAACACTTTATAACATCACGCACACAAAAATATCTTTCGCCGAAATCGTCCGTGTAACGCAATTCTTTATTGTCATAATATAACTTTTTTATGTTGCTCATCCTAAGTCCCTCCCGACACGGCCTGTCTTCCACCTTTTATACACAACCTCACACGATATACTCGGAGCTGTCATGTAACCGCATACATTGCAAATCCCTATATAAGACTCGCGCCCATTTATAGTTTTCCAGATTCGCCCATTACCTCCGCAGTGTTTGCATTTTATTAATCTCACACTCATTAATAACCGCCTCCATTTATTTTTTTGAGAGTCTCACCCGTCGCAGACTCGTAGCGCGCCTCTTCCTCATTGAGATAATCCAGCAGCATAGCAAGCAACCTCACACTCTTATGATTAAATCTCTTGTTTAACAAATGACTTATCCCAGAGAAACAATAACCTTTTATTCTGGGAAACTCATAACGGGTTATGCCCAAACGCTTCAATCTCAACCGCACTGCATTAAAATTTATTTCCTTGTGAAAGACTTTGTAGTTAATGCTTTGCGATAAATCATAGTTAAAGAATTTTACTAATTTCATCAAATTTTTTAATCGCGGAAAAGAAAAACAGCGTCTATACTCCTGCAATGAAGATCTTGATATTTCTATGCGTTCTGCTAGTGTGCTAATATCAAAACCGGCCTGCTTCATTAACCCGCCTAAATCCCGCATAAATTTCACGGTGTATTCATCATGAGCGCATAAACTATTTTCCAACCTGTTACGCAAAATTTTTCTCTCCTTTCTTGATGGGACAAAGGAGAAATAAAAAATCTCTCCCCCATCAAAAAAATTATTTCTTCCTTCGTCTGTGAGTGTTCCAATGTTCTAATAATGTCATTGGAAAACGATAACGCCAAGTCTCATAATCACATTCATTACACTTGATTGTGAAATACTCAGTCTCCGATAAATACTTCAAGACAGATAAATTTGTGCTCCCGCATTCAGGGCAAGGTAATATTTTAGTTGTCATTTTGTTCTGCCTTGTCGATTTCATAAATCAGCGGAAAATATTTCTGCATGAACTCTTCCGCTAGCTTGCTCAAAAGTTTTGGCGTTACCTTCACAGTTACAGCACAGTTATTATTGAGGTTCGTTATCTCAATGTTAAAAAATTTCGCCTGCATTGCTTTGCTGGTGGGTTTATTCCATTGAGACCCCTTGCGTGAACATAATAATTTTTTATCGCGTAAATGACGGTATAACAAATTTTGCCCAATCGGAATCCCCTTTTGACGCAAAAAATTTGCAGCATCCTGGACTGTAACTGCCCCCGACATTGCGTACACTATTGACCCTAATGCGGTTTTCGGACGTGATTCATCAATTGTGTGCTTCATGCGCCTGTTTTCTTCCTGCAGCTGTTGAATGCGGGTGATCATGTATTTTATTGTATCGGGATTGACGGAATAAACTCCGGTTTTGCGAATTGACGGTAACACTTCACGACGCACCCATCGGGAAAAATTTTTTGCCTCAAGTTTTCTACTTTTGAACACTAGTGCGTATACTCCTGATTCCGTGATAATTGCCATATTTGGATTTCCGCCCTTTGTTGAGGTTCCTTCAGAAATTCTGAAGAAACCCTTTTCATCATCATCTAGCGATCTTAAAGCCTCTGTTACATTTGCTAATCCCAAAATGTCACAAACGTCTTTGGCAACAAACCATAATTCATTATTCCGCTCGATAACTCGAACTTGACAATTTTCCTCATAATTAAAAATTTGGAGACTGTTATTTTTTTCCTGCATTGTTAAATACCTCCGCTAAAGTTTTTATTTTGCTGGTGAGTTCTTTTGCTGTAAAACTCGCCTTGCTTACTCCTTCACATGCGACAAAATCCAAAATGTTATAAATTTCAGGGAACATGCACATTAACTACGCTAATTTTTCATAATCGGTGCGGCCTATCACGTTAATAAACTCGTTTTTATCAACAGGCCCAAAGAAAAATTTATAACTTTCTTCCTTGTCTGAGCGTGAATAAACGTAATCCCAATTATTTAACAAAATCTGCAAAATATTGCTCCCCCTTTCTGAATGCTAAAAGATGTTGTTGATTTTTCCTTCGAGTAAATGGACTAACTCTTGAACATCGGCTTTATATTTGCATTGAATTGACGGATCTTCTGCGATTAAAGACAAAAGAGTATACATTTGGGGTGCAGCTGTAATTAATACTGCCTCGCGTTCGAACTCGCCTTCAATCATTCCCCACGCGTCGTATTTATCTTTATACTTATTGCCAATGCAGAGAATATCTTTCCCGTTTTCCTTCTTAAGGGTGTAAAACCATGCGCCTTGTGCTATATTCAACATGATTAGACCTCGTTAAAAAATTGGTTCGCTAGGAGCGTCAAAGACAGAATCGGGGTTATTAAGGTCAGCCGGCTGGGAGTTAAGTTGCTGTTTGTTAAGAATGTATTCTTGAACATTTGCATAAATTTTGCCGTTTGCATCATTTTTTTTGTGCGAGATTTTAATCATGCCGATTTTGTCGATTAAGATTTTTTCGTCTGCGAGAGTCTGCACAGGATTGACGCTAAAACAATTGCACATATCTCCCCATCTTCTACGGACCCAGTCATTGCGATAGTCTGTCGGATTGGTAGGAAAAGTGAAATACTCGCGTACACGGCCATTAACTCCGCTGCATCTGAAAGTAAGAATTAATTGCGGTTCGCCTGTTTTGGATGAATATTGTTGCTGCACCTCGATAATTTTTGCTTTGTAGGTGCCTTCGGGGACGAGTTCGAAACCGTTTGACTCGCCGGGTACGTATTTACTTGCGTCGAAATTCCAATTTATTGACATTTTTTATACCTCCGTTTTGCTTTCCTGACTGCGCCGGCGAAAATTTTTATTGTGAGATATGTATTTTTCTGATTACGTCCTATCCTCTACACCGTTTATATTTCACGGTCAAATATCATGAGAGAGCTTTACACTTTCATGTGTCCCATAACATACGTGCATTTATAATCATGCCCGCGAAAAAAAGGCCTGGCACGCGCGCGTACATACAACAAATTTTCTGTAAATATTCAAGTCTTAATATGCAAAATCTAGTGCCGGTTGTGCGTCATCGGCTGCTCTATGCATAATTTGCGGTGCTGATACAAAAAGTTTTTACTGCTATTAAAGTGTGCTGACTATATAAGCTCAACAAAATATTTTGTCATAGTCTTCTGAAAATATTTAAATATGTAAGGAATAAATAAAAAATGTCCCCGCCAAAACAGGGACGAAATTTTTCAATGCGAGATATATAAATATGAAGAATTATTGCGATTCTTTCACAGCGTCGAGAATGACATTTTTCAATTCCGGATCATCAAGAGCAAGTCTCACATTAGCACTCAACCACCCTTTTTGTGTCCCGCAATCAAAGCGCCTCCCATTGTAGACCACTCCCCAGACAGGTTCATTTTGCGCTAAGACCTTCAGTGCGTCCGTTAATTGAATTTCACCGCCGACCCCCGCTTTTAACTCTGCCAAAATCGGAAAAACAGTCGGTGATAAAATGTAACGTCCCATGATTGCTAAATTGCTGGGAGCCTCGTCTAAAATGGGTTTCTCGACCATGTTTATAATTTTGTGAATGGTGCCTTCCTCGATGGAAAATTGACTCTCTGCAATGCCGTAGCGCGAGACTTCTTCGGGGCTGACCTGCTCAAGGGCGATAACACTTCCTCCCATGCGCTCATGAACTTTTTTTAGCTGCAATAAAACAGGGTCTCCGCCATCATTGATAAAAACGTCGTCAGGCAATGCAACACAAAAAAATTCGTTCCTGCACACCGGCTCGCAGCACAAAACCGCATGACCCAACCCAAGCGGCTCACGTTGCCTGATATATAAGATCTCGGCCATGTTCGAAATTTTTATAATCATGTTGTAGAGTTCATCTTTACCGCGCGATTTTAGCAAGTTCTCAAGCTCAAATGATCTGTCAAAATAATTCTCGATTGAACGTTTTGCACGGCCAGTAATCATGATAATTTCATCACAACCGGACGCAAGAGCCTCTTCAACGCCATATGAGATAATAGGACGGTTAACTAACGGGAGCATTTCTTTAGCGAGTTCCTTTGTAACCGGCAAAAATCGAGTGCCCAGCCCCGCAACAGGAAATAAACATTTTTTGACGCTCAAATTAAATCACTCCTTCCGAATATAAAAAATTGCCCCCCGCTTTGAACGAGAGGCAGAAAAATTTTAATTCTTACTTGAACTCTGCGACGTTTTCTTTCGTAACTGTAGATACACCTGTGTCAACGACTGCACCGCCTAAATCTTTGCCGTTCTCAAGGTCGACAACTGCATCAATAGCAAGTTTGCCCATGATCTGGGGGTTCTGTGCTGCAAATGCTAATAACTCGCCGCCTTCAACGTGTGCAATGTTGGAGTCTGATTTGTCCCAGCCTACGCAATAAATGTTCATGCCGTTGTTGATTGCGTCTTTAACAGCTGCTGCGCTTCCGTTAGTTGCGCCGTCGTTAGTTCCGTAAATAGCGATTACACCGTTGTTGATTAAAGTGTTTGCGAGCTCCTGAGCCTTTGAGTTATCGCCGTCTGAATACTGTCTTTCACCGAGAACAAATTTTGTACCCTTGAAGACTGATGCAAAACCGTCATATCTGTCCTGGCATGACTGAACACCTGCTTGAGCGTCAACGATTCCGATTGTGCCTTCTGTGATGCCCTTGTCCGCGAAAAGTTTTGCAAGATATTCACCGATTTGCTTTCCGCCTGCAAAGTTGTCAGTTGCAAATGTTGCGCTTGCCTTGAGTGTTGCGGGTGCGTCGACGTAAATAATCTTAATTCCTGCGTCAAGAGCTTCCTTTAATGCACGGTTTGCGCTGGTGCCGTCATTGCATGCGATGATGATGTAATTAACGCCGTCAGCTACAGCATTCTGAATTTTCTCGATCTGCTGCTGATTGTCCTTTGTCTCGGGTGCAAGCCATACCATAGTGATTTCGTTTCCGGCCTTGTTGAGCTCGGCGACTCTTTCTTCTGCTGCATTCTTGAGTCTTACCCAGTGAACGTCCATTTGATCCATTGTGATAAGACCGATTTTCGTCTTAACGCCTGCAAACGCGCTTGAGCAAAGAACTAACGAGAGAACGAGGGCAACTGCTAATAACTTCTTCATGAAAAACTTACCTCCGATTAAAAATTTTTATGTTAAATTGTGTAAATAATGCCATAAAATAAATTTTTTATTACCAGCAAAATTAGCTATTTTTACGCTGCTTTCTTCTTTGAACCGATCATGCCGTTTCTGCGCATAATGTCAAACAAGACGCACGCCACAACTATGAAGCCGATAATAATATTTCTCATTGCAACAGGAACATTCGCGAGAGTCAAGCCATTCTGCAAAATCGCCCATACTGACGCACCGGCAATAACTCCGACCAGCAAGCCCGAACCGCCGAGAGTGGAAATTCCGCCGATAACTGCCGCTGCAACACCGTACATTTCGTAACTCATACCGGCCTGCATTGATCCCATACCAGCCGCCGCCATCGTGATTAATCCCGCCATAAACGAGCAGAACGCCGATATAGTATATGCAACAGTCGTAGTCTTGAACACGTCAACGCCCGAAAGTCTTGCAGCGTCAACGTTTGAACCGATCGCGTAAATGTGCCGTCCCGTAGCAGTGTAACTCATCAAATAATAGAAAATAGCCCAGATAATTAAGCAAATTATAACGCCGTAATATAAATAGCCGACTCTGTCATAATAAAATACGTCCCTGAATAAATCTTTGAGTCCGCCTGTACCTATATCGCCGGTGTTGTAATTATTATTCACAAGCTGTGCAACGCCTCGGCATATAGTCATTGTTCCAAGTGTGCCAATGAACGGGGGGAGCTTGAATTTTCCGACTAACACGCCATTTGACAGACCTACAAGCAAGCAGGCAATCAAGTCTATAATAATCGCTAAAATTACGTTCATGCCGTTGCAAATAAGAGTAGCAGAAATCATCGCTGACATTCCGAGAACTGAACCGATAGACAAATCGATATTTCCTGTGATACAGACAATGCCCTGACCGATTCCGACTAATAAGTACGGACAAATTGAACGCGATAACGACATTAAATTATTCTGCTTGATAAAATTCGGGTTCATGCCCCAGAAAATGAGCATTAAGACAACAACACCGATAAAAGCCGTAACTACAGAGGCTACACCTGGTTTCGATAAAAAGCTGCGTTTCATTTAATTATCCTCCTTAAAATTTTATGCGGCATTGTCGCCGAATCTTGTTGCATATGTCATAATTTCTTCTTCTGTTGTGTGGCGCGGGTCGACTTCTCCCGTAATTTTTCCGTTGCACATGACTATAATGTGATCAGCAATTCCCATGACTTCCGGCAATTCTGAAGACACGATTATAACGCCGACTCCCTGTTTCTTGAGCTCATTAATAATCTCGTAAATCTCGACTTTAGCTGCTACATCAATTCCGCGTGTAGGTTCGTCGAAGATTAAGACTCTTGATTGACGTGCGAGCCATTTTGCAACGACGACTTTCTGTTGATTTCCTCCTGACAAGCTGCCGGCCTCGACTTCTGCATCAGCCATTTTGATTGTAAGTGAGCTTTTGCCCTTCTCGATCATCTCATTTTCTGTGCGCTTGTTGATTCTGCCTGTAGGACTTCCGAGCGTGATAATGTCGAGATTGGGCAATGCAATATTATCCCTGATTGAAAGTTTTGTGCACAGACCTTCTTTCTTTCTGTCTTCAGGAGCTAAGACTATGCCTTGACGAATTGCCGAGCCGGGGTTGTAAATATTTAAGGGGTTGCCGTCAAGTAAAATTTCGCCGCTTTCTTTGGGATCTGCACCGAAAATAGCGCGCATTGTCTCTGTTCTTCCTGCACCGACAAGACCGGAAAAGCCGAGCACTTCACCTTCGTACAAATCAAAGCTGACATCACGGACTAATTTTCCTGCGTTAAGGTGCTTGACCTCTAAAATTTTCTTGCCCTTAGGTACGTCTTCACGCGGGAACTGATTCTTGACTTCATGTCCGACCATGTTAGCGATAATTTGATCCATTGTGAACGAATTAAATTCGCCTTCAGTGATATACTTTCCGTCACGCATGATTGTAACATCATCGACAATGTGATGAAGCTCCTGCAGTCTGTGAGAAATATAAACAATTGCCGTGCCCATTGCCTTAAGCTCGCGGACGATTCTAAACATTTCGGTAATCTCGGCATTTGACAGCGATGACGAGGGCTCATCCATGACTAAGACTTTTGCGTTGATTAACAGGGCTTTTGCGATCTCGACCATTTGCTGACGGCCGACGGTTAAATTTCCGACTGATTCATCAGGGTCAATGTCGTGGATTCCTAATTTTGCGAGTTGTTCAACTGCCTGGCGATTCATTTCTGCGTTGTCGAGTCTTCCGCTTTTAATTATTTCACGGCCTAAGAACATATTTGCAGATACGCTCAAATGCTGGCACATGTTCAATTCCTGATGAATAATTGCAATGCCTAACGCTTGAGCCTGTTTAGTGTTGAGATCGCCCTCAATTTTTTTGCCGAAAATTGTAATTTCGCCCGAATCCCTCGTGTAAACGCCTGAAAGAATCTTCATGAGCGTAGATTTTCCTGCGCCGTTTTCACCTAATAGAGCCATAACACGACCGGCCTTAAGGTGTAAATGAACGTCATCAAGTGCCTTAACGCCCGGAAAAGTTTTCGTAATATGCTCCATTGTTACGACATAATCACTCAATTAAATTTACTCCTTTCGTTATATTTTCATCGGGATAAATTACCCCGTTTGAAACCGTTTAGTTACTTACAAGCCCGCCGGTAGTGTTCGCAGGAGTGAAAGATATTTGCAGGCTCATTGCTAGAAATAAATTTTTCCCAGCCCTATGCAGTTAGTTTATCGCGCGTGGTTGAGTTAGCAGCGGCCCGCCCACCCACCCGAAATAATTCGTCGCGCGTGGGAACGGAAACCTTTAGTCCTTTGCCGGGGGATATTCCGTGCATAATAATCTATAAGGCTTCTCGTCCTCTTCAATCGTCGGAAAACGTCCGAGAGGCTCATAAAATCTGTTGTCAGTGTTGTCGTCGTTGCACATTGAGACCTCGCCGATAATCGCGTAATCTGTGCCGGGCTGAATCCTGAACTCATGATAATAATACGGATAAAGCGACAATGACTCGCCGGGCTTCAAGATTACTTCACTGCCTGCGGGAACTGTGTATTCGCGTCCGTCCTGAAAAATTTTTACGTCGGTGTCTAAAGGCTGTTCGGTCTTCCTGTCAGCGTTCCAGAGCTTAAATACGATATTTCCGCCGCCTCGGTTTATAATATCCTCCATTTTATGCCAGTGAAAATGATTTGGCGATACTTGGCCTTCTCTGAGCATCATAATTTTTTCGGCGTAAGTCTTAATGTACTTCTTGTTATGAACATTGCCATTGCGAATCGTGATGAGATATAAACCTTTTTCCGCAAAATTTCCTTCGCCGTAGTCCGTGATGTCCCAGCCTAAAGCATTATCGCGAATTTCGTCGTATTCATGGCCTTTGTTCTGCCATTCTTCGGGGGTAAAGCTCAAAAACGGGGGCAAAGCAAAGCAGTGCTTCTTGAGTAATGCTTCAAATTCCTTAATGTGCGCGTTGATTTCAGATCGTTTCATAATTATTTATACACCTCGTTAAAATTTTGCTTTGAAGGCCGTAACAGCTTGATTAATTTCTGAATCGCCTTCAAGAATCGTGAATGTCAAAATATTTTTTTCCTTTGCAAACGGTGCCAGAGTGTGAATTTTGCCGTGTCCGTGATACCATTTGCGCCCGTGAACAAGTGAATTAGCCGGTTCAAGCCCTACGACATAATCACCGCTTGCTATGCTCTTCCATTGCATGAAGTGAGGCAAATATTTCGTATTCCATGAAATTTTTAATCCCAGCTTCAAATTTTGATTAACTGCGATAACTTCTGTATTGCCGTTAGAGTCTGACTTTATCTCGTGAAAGAAAACGTATTCAGGCTCATTATTTTTCGGAGCTTCCATGACGTTATATTTGCTTTCGTGTCCGTCGGCTTCTTTGTCTCTGGGCGTGATGTGTGATGTAGGAATATAAAATTTTGTATTCTCGTCCAAAAACGGCCAGCCCAAATTAATGTGATAAAGCAGCATTAACGGCTCATCCCTGAATGACTCGTTCTCAAATTCGTCAGTGAGAGTAAAAGATTTCTGCCCGCAGGTTGTCTCGATTGAACGCCTTAACACAAGATTTTCGCCGAATAATTCAGCCTCACGCATTTCACCCGAAATTTTTAGCTTGTACTCGTCATTATCCCAGTATGAATCGCTTGACAAATGTTCTGCCGGAGTTGTTCTAATTCTGCCGTGCATGGGGTAATCTTTATTATTCACGTTGCAGGGTGCGCCGATATTCTCAAGTCCTGCGGTGAAAAATAGTCCTCCCATAATGCTGCGTTGTGCTTCAAGTCCGTTAGTGTCGTAATGTCCGAGCCCCTGAAGTCCCGGCTTGGAGAGAAAATTAATATTTATTCCCGCATAACTAAATTCGCCGATGTCCAAGCATTTATCAGCAAGCACACGAAATGACATTTTGCAGTTTTTCACGTCAAAGGCTTTGAGTCCTGAGCTCCTGCCCTCCGTGTAAGTAACCGGCCTGACATAAGCTAATTGCTGAATGCTCCCGACATATTTCATAATATCATATTTCATGATAAAGCCTCACTCTAAATTTGCGTGATACTGCCATAAATCTTTCATATTAATATTGCGTTCGTCGACTATCATTTTTGCAATAATGTCGCCCAATAATAACAAGCTCTGATCAAAAATTGTAGTCATCGGCTGGCATGAGTCAATTTCGTCATCAAGATAAAATTTTGTCCGCACCGGTATTCGTACCATGAAGTCAGCAATATCTTTCATTTCGCTGTTAGGGTTTGAGCCAATGTGCACGATTTTGCAATTTACTGCCTGACGTGCTTTTTTCGCGATCCCCAACGGAAATAACGAGCCCCCCGACCCTGAGCCTACAATTAATAAATCATTCTTCGTGATAGCCGGTTCTGTGATATCTCCGACGCAGTGAGCTTTTATCCCTAAGTGAGCTAATCTCTTGCAAATGCACTCTAAAGCCATCATAACGCGGCCAACTCCGACAAAAAATACCTGGTCAGCACTTAAAATTTCGTCATGCAATTTTTCGACTTGTTCGGGCTTAATGTTAGCAAAAACTTTTTCGAGCTCTGCAAAAACGTCCGATTTAGTCTGCGTGAATCTCTCTGAAAATGTCATAAAGTTTGCAGCCTCCTAAGTGAATTAAATAAATCATCGCGCTTCAAACACGTGCTGCCTGTTACGAAAATGTCTGCGAGTCCTGTTTTGCCCCAGTCTAAAATATTTTTCTCGCTGATTCGTCCGTCAAGCTCAATTTTAGTATCAAGTCTGCGGGTATGAATCATATTTCGCAAATCAGTAATTTTTTTCTGTGCGTATGGGACTTGCTGTTCACCCTTCACAAACGCGTAACCGGGGTTAATCAGCATTAACAGAACCGTATCACATTTTTCGAGCACATAATCGAGAGTGCTTAATGGCGTTGCGGGCTTGAGTGCGACACCTGCTTTGACTCCGCGCGAGTGAATGCGGTTCAACATTCCATCAATATGCGGCTGTGTCTCGGCGTGAAAAATAAGCTGCTGGACACCAATATCCAACAGCTCATCAACAAAATAATCCTGCTCAGTTACCATGATATGACAGTCAAAATTTAAATTCGTTTTCGCGCGCAATTGCCTTACGGTGTCAAGTCCAAGAGGCATACTCGGCGAAAAATGGCCGTCAAGAATATCGACGTGAAGTGTATTAATTCCGGCCTGCTCAAGAATCCTAATCTGACTCTCAAGATTGCACATATCAAGACAAATTAAAGACGGTGAAATTATGCTCATGATATATTATTCTTTCTGATAAACTCTTCTATTTGCTTGCGTGTAGGAATTGACTCGATTGCGCCTTTGCTCTGAACGCAGATACAGCCGGAAACATTGCCGTAAGTCATTGCAGATTTGATAATGTCGTCGCTAAGGTCAGAAATTTTACTCACGCCATCAAGACGCAATTTTGACAGGAACGCACCCCAGAAAGCATCTCCGCAGCCAGTTGCATCAACCGCATGAACTCTGAAGCCGGGAACTTGCAAAATATCATTATTGAAGAATGCTTTTGCGCCGTCCTTGCCGAGAGTCTCAACGATTACCGAAATTTTATAGACCTCCATTAGAGCGCGTAAATTACTTTCTCCGCCCATCATGTCAATTTCTTCGCCCGACAATTTCAGCAAGTCTACATATTTAAGAACGCTTTTAACTGCTTTGACACATGCATCAACGTCATCATTCCACATGATATTGCGATAATTTATATCGAAGCTGACGAGCTTATTATTTTCGTGAGCGAGTCTCATTGCCTTGATTGTAGCGTCTTTTTCCGGCTGTGCTGATAACGAACATGAACCGGCGTGAACTATTGCTGAATTATTGATGTCAGATTCTTTCACGTCCTGCTCTTCCAACATCATGTCTGCTCCTGGTTTGCGTGCGAAAGTAAAGACCCTCTCACCGTTTGCAGCGAGCGTAACAAATGCCATAGTAGTAACAGCGTCCTTGCACAAATCTTTACAAATCGCTTCTACGTTATATTTTGCTAGTGTATCCATAAGGAAATGGCCGAAATTATCATCACCGACCTTGCAGCACATAGCAGCAGTAAGACCATTTTTAGCAGCTGCAATAGCTACATTAGCAGGAGCTCCGCCGGCCTTACGTATATAGCTGGCTTCTTCGCTTCCCGGTATGAAGTCAATGACCATTTCACCGACAGCGTATAAATCAATCATGCGCATGCCTCCATAAAATTCAATAATTTATTGTAGTAAAAGATAAAACAATTTTATAACAATGCTGACTAGTGCGCAAATTTTTTTTAACAGCGTTCGGGGTGATTAGTCCGCATATGTATATTCATTTCGTGAAATGTGTTGCACTCGAAATTACAGCCGTCTACGGGACATTGTACGCGCATTCTATCAAGACCGCCGTTAATTCCTCCGTTGATGTTGAGTAAATTATCTTCTGTTAGTTCTATTCCGTAATTTTTTTTCTTTACTGCTGACATAGTAAAAGCCTCCTTACATATTTTATGTGCGTGTGAAAAATTTTTGATAACGACTTATTATAACGCATTATGAAAACTTGTCCGAATTTTTTTGCGAGTGAAGAAATTATTGCGATAAAAAATTTTTTTGCTCTGTGAAGTGTGATTATTGCATGAATGAATTAACATTTTTGTATTAGTAGAAGTATTAGTAAAATATTTCTGGTATGTCATGAAATTTCTTATGTTTGTATTATATCAAATTTTTTAGCGCTGCAAATGGCTGCTTACTGGGTGGGGAGGGGGTTTAAGGGGGACGGGCTCTGGGGGTCCCCCTTCTGTGATTCTTAAAAAATTTTTTCCCGCTACAAATGGCGACAAAGCAAACTTTTTTGTAATCAGTGCTGGTCTCGTTGCTGCTTATTTCCCGCTACAAATGACAACAAAGCAAAGTCAAAGGCTTAAAACTTTTCCCGTTGGCCGTACAGAAAAACTTTTTTATTTCTCTTCACTTATGGCTACAATGTCAAAAAATTTCTCTCTCATATTTCCGTAACAATGCAAAAAATTAGAGTCGCGTTTAAATTGGTTAGTCCCACCCGCCCACCCGGTTTTGACTCTGGAGTCGCGTTTATAGAAGGTTTAATATCCCATTAATGCCGAGTTCACACAAATAATTAATTCTCGAAGACGTATTTAATTGCGAGAAATTCCGCGAGTTTGACCACCCTTCAAGAAAATTAGCGCACTGACATGCAATTTTTGCGAGTTCAAGTTTAGTGCTGTCTGACAATCCCTCAGTGTAAAGAGAAAATCTCCCCTCGTGCGAACCGTCAACACCCATAAAATGACAAAATAATTTTGCGCTGTACTTCTCGAATGCCGCATAAATCCCAATAAAATCAGCAATTAATTCATCATGCAAATTATTAGACGCCGACCCGTAAAATTTTTTCGTGTAATAGTGCGTTAATTCATGCTCACGGCGTATAATCATTGACTTTTCGCGCCAGTCTCCAGGAGTCAAGCCCACATAAGCGGGTTCAATGTTGCTGTAAAATTTTTTCGTGAGCGCTAGAAATCTTTGCATTTTTCCGGAAATAAACGACGCTCCCATTTGCGAAATATTTTCTGGGCGTTCTCCGTTGTATAATAAATTTGTGATGAATGACTCAAAGTCTGACGCGTTCGAGAAAGTTATAACCGGAATTTTTCCCGCAAAAGAATCATAAATCTTCACAGAGATATCATCGGAACTAATAAATTTTACCGGACGTTTTGAGCAGATGCACTCGTTTATGATTTCGCACGGTGAAAGGGTTTCAAGCCAATTTTGCCACGTCAATATAAAAATTTCGTCATCAGAAATATTCTCCTGCCTGACAAAACGATTTGCAATGTAATTTTCAAGCTCTAAATTTCTCATAATGCAGTAATTTATAATTTATTCAGGAAATATGCAAGCGGCTGCAAAAATTTAATGTGCTTATCAAAACAAGCTATAATATGCAACTGTAAAATATTTAAAAATTTTGCGAAAGGATGTATAAATTTGGCTAGAATATTTGACAAAACTTGGCAGCGTACAAACCTTTGCGGATTATTCACAGAGTCAGACGCAGGAAAAGAAGTCCGCGCAAATGGCTGGGTACGTGCAAGACGAGATTTAGGCGGAATTATATTCATTGAAATATGGGACTGGACAGGGCCTATACAAGTTGTGTTCAATCCTGAAGCGGGAGAAATTCACAAAATGGCAGCTGCCCTCAGAAATGAATATTGCGTTGCCGTCAAAGGTAAAATGCGCATAAGACCCGAAGGCACAGAAAATCCCGAACTCAAAACAGGTAATATAGAAATCGTAGCTAGTGATTTTCTCGTTATGTCAAAAGCTAAACCACTCCCCTTTGAAATCGGCGACGAGACTGACAACGTTGACGAAAATATCAGGCTCAAATATCGCTATCTCGACATGAGACGCGAGAAAATGCAGAAAAATTTACGCACACGAGCAAAAATTAACGCTTTCACACGAAATTATTTAGCAGAACGCGATTTTGTAGAACTTGAGACCCCCATGCTGACAAAAGCTACACCGGAAGGCGCAAGAGATTATCTCGTACCCAGCAGAGTCAATCAAGGCTGTTTTTACGCGCTCCCGCAGTCCCCGCAGTTGTTCAAGCAAATTTTAATGATTAGCGGCTTTGACAGATATTATCAGATTGCAAGATGTTTCAGAGATGAAGATTTGCGCGCAGACCGTCAGCCCGAATTTACACAAGTTGATATCGAAATGAGTTACATTGTGGAAGACGACATTATGAATTTAATCGAAGGCTACATGAAGGGATTATTTAAGCTGATTCGCGGAGTTGATATCCCAACACCGTTTTTGCGTATGCCTTATTGGGAAGCAATGGACAAGTACGGCAGTGATAAACCGGATTTGCGCGTGAAATTAGAATTATGCGACCTTGCCGACGCTTTCAGAAATTCAGGTTTTGAGCCCTTCAGAAAAATTTTAGAGTCTGGCGGAGTAGTAAGAGGTTTGAGACTTCCCGGCGGTGCTGCATTGTCGCGAAAAGAAATAATGGATCTCGAAGCACGTGCAATAAAACTCGGTACATCAGGGCTCGCAAATTTCTTGTACAAGGACGGAGGACTCAAGGGGCCGCTTGTGAAATTCTTAAAGCCTGAAGAAGTCGATAAAGTTCGTGAACTCGGACAAATGGAGCCTGACGACGCATTATTTATCGTAGCACATGCCTCACGCGGTAAAGCCTGTGAAATTCTTGGGACATTGAGACTCGAACTTGGCCGGGCGCGCGCAGATTTATTTGACAATTCGCCAGACAACTGGAAATTTTTATGGGTTACTAAGTTCCCGTTATTTGAGTGGAGCGCAGAAGAAAAACGCTGGGTCGCAATGCACCACCCATTTACATCGCCCGCACTTGATGAAGATCCCAACATGATGGAAAATGACCCCGAACACGCACTTGCACGCGCATATGATTGTGTTCTTAACGGGAATGAAGTCGGCGGAGGTTCTATAAGGATTCACGATCCTGAAATTCAAGCGAGATTATTTAAGTGTCTGGGCATTACTCCCGAAGAAGCTAAAAGGAGATTTGGATTTTTCCTTGACGCATTATCATATGGGACACCGCCTCACGGAGGACTTGCGCTTGGAGTTGATAGACTTGTTATGTTATTGTGTGAGGGAAATTCTATTCGCGATGTTATGGCATTCCCGAAGACTCAGAAAGCACAGTGCTTGATGTCTGGTGCGCCTGATGTAGTAGAAGATGAAAGACTTGACGAACTCGCAATAAAAGTTGTGAAGGACGAATAAAAAATTTTTCCCCCTGTCATGAATCACCAGCGCAGGGGGATTTTATGATTCATTTCAAGAAATTTGCGGCGATTTTGGCTGCTTCCTTCCAGTAATTAGTAAAACCGTGATCTACTCCGTCTAATAAATGCAGCTCGCTATTTGCATAGACATAATTATAACGTTCGCTATAAGTGTAAGGGACGATTCTGTCTGCAAGTCCGTGAATCAAGCATACAGGGCCGGTGAAATTTTTTGCGGTCTCGTAAATCTTTAATTTTTGTGCTGTCAGAACATAATCGCGCCCAATGCTGAAATTATCGAAAATTTTTATGCGTTCTGGAGGGTTGCCCGCGTCAAAAGTTATTCCGAACACACTGCCCCTGATAGAGTCATCTCTGAGAACTGCTGCCGGTGCAAATAATACGAGTTTATCAAAATTTTTGCTGCCTAACTCGCCGGCTAACATGCTTGCAACAACTCCGCCCTGAGAGTGTCCGGCAATAGAGATAGAGTCAACATAGTCAAGTGATTTAACGTAAGAAAAAATTTTCTTCGCGTCGTCAATCTCATTTAAGACCGTCATATTTTCGGGTTTGCCGTAACTTTGCCCATGTCCGTTGAAATCAAATCTAATTGAGGCGGTACCGTTTTTTTCTAGTTCGTCAGCAAGAGCAGTCAACAAGTTAAATTCTTTTGTGCCGCTAAAACCGTGAAGAATCATGACCATTTTACATTTTTGGCCGGCTGTTAATTCCGGTTTCTGGATGACAGCTGCAAGACCGCCGATTTTGAGTGCTTGAGTCTCTGCAAATGCACTGACGGGAAGAATCACAAGCGCGAGGAGTAATAAAAATTTTTTCATGATATGACCTGCTTTCGTAAAATTTTTTGTGAGAGTCATAATAGCATTTAATTTCGTAACGCACACTCACTCACCGCAAATAATTGGCGAAATCAAAATCAATCCAGCACCCGCCAGCCCCGAAAATGTAAGACTCTCACCGAGAAATAACGCAGACAAAATCAACGCCGTTACAGGATCAATATAGCTGAATAATGCAACTGTGTGAGCATTCAAATTCTCAATCGAAGCAAAATAAAGCACGTAAGCAAATCCGGTGTTCACAAGACCTGCAATTATTAGCGCAGTTAAAGTCGTAAAATTCCATTCGCCCGCCGTAAATTCTCCCGTGAAAATCAAATACGGCACAAGCACTACAGCAGAAAAAATTAATTGTATAATCGTCTTCGTATAAATCTCAACGCCCGAAATAAATTTATTCATAATTACGACTAACGCATATAACAAAGCAGACGCAAGAGCACATAATATCCCCTTTGTATCACTCAAACAGGGCAGAGAGTCAAGAATCCCGGAAATTAATATCATCCCAGTTAATGAAAGCGCAAGACACAGAAATTTTTTGAACGTCAATTTTTCATGAAGCAGTATCGACGATAAAATTATTACTATTGCAGGATTAACATAACAAAATAATGTCGCAGCAGGTACGCTCGTGAAATTATAAGCCTCGAACAAAAACAGCCAGTTAATACCCAGTAATGCCCCGCTGATTGAAAGTTTCATAAAATTTTTCGCGCCGGTTTTCGCAAGTTTTCCCCTCACTACCAGCAAAATAAATGAAGCTCCCATAATCCCGCGACAAAATGCTATTAACGCCGACGATAAATTAATTTGCCGCCTCAACACGCCTATTGACCCGAATATTATCATTGACGTAATGAGCATAAATAAATATTTTCTCATGATCAATAAAAAAATTGCGCCGCACCCTTTCAAGCACGACGCACAAATAAATTTTTCTTACTCTAGGACGTTCACTAAATTTTCAGGCTTGATATTATGTTTCTCTGCATAACCTGTTAATATGAGAGTCAATGCTCCGTCGCTAGTTACGTTGCAGGCCGTTCCAAATGAGTCTTGAAGCGCAAAAATCGTCAGCATTAAAGCCGTTCCAGTCGCGTCAAAACCTAACACTCCAGTAATTAAGCCTAATGAAGCCATGACAGTCCCTCCAGGCACTCCCGGCGCACCAATCGCAAAAATTCCCAGCAATAAGCAGAACAAAATCATATTTCCGACTGTAGGGAATGAACCATATAAAATTTTCGAGATCGCCATTACAAAAAATGTCTCAGTCATGACCGATCCGCATAAATGAATATTCGCAAATAAAGGAATCCCGAAATTTACCATGTCTCCGCGTAATGTAGGTTCGGACTTGTGAGCGCACTCAAGAGCAACGGACAATGTTGCAGCACTTGACATCGTTCCGACTGCTGTCATGTATGCGGGGCCGTAATTCTTTATGATATTGAAGGGGTTACGTCCGGAATATGCTCCGGCAATTGAATATAATAACGCCATCCAAATAAAGTGTCCGGCCATGACTATTAAGATTATCGCAACGAAGACGGGAAATTGTTTCGTGATTGAGCCTTCATAAGCAAGCCCGCAGAAAGTTGTACCGATTAAGAACGGCAGAACAGGAATTAAGAATCTCGTTACAATGCTCAAAACTATTTTCTGGAACTCTTCAAGCAGGGTGATTACATATTTGCTCTTATTCCACGCAGCAGCAAGTCCAATCGTTACAGACAAGACCAGCGCAGAAATTACCGGCATTATTTGAGGTATAGCAAGCGCAAATAATACATCAGGAAGACTCTTCAGGCCCTCGACATCTTTTACGACATTCAAGAACGGAATTATTGAATATCCCGAAAAAGTTGCGGCCAATGCAGCCCCGATTGATGACAAGTACGCAAGAATAAGAGCTAAAATTAACATCCTTGACGCGTTTGAACCGAGTCTCGTTATAGAAGGAGCTACGAACCCGATTATTATCAACGGTACGCAGAAATTAATAAATTGTCCTGAAATATAGCGCACTGTTACGACGATATTCAATATTGCTGCGCAGATTGCGTTTCCTTCCATTGACGCAAGGCCAAGACCCGCAAGAATCCCGACTACTAGAGCAACAATTAATTTGAATGGCAGCGAACTCGTGAAAGAATTATTATTACTCATTTAAATTTGCCTCCCATAAAAATTTTATTTCCTGCTTATATTATAGTGAAGAATCTACATTTACGCGGTCAATCATGACATTTAATATTTCCTTGTCAGTCTCGCGCATTCCAATTTTGCCAATATAGCCCATATTCTTTATTGTACGTTCGACATCGTCATTTACGAAACCTTCTCCGCCTTTGAACTCGTCATCGTTCATGCTTAAATAATGAGCCAACAACGCAGCATTTACAGACGAAGCTATTTTTGCGGCACAGCTGGGTTTTGCACCATCGCAGACAATCCCGCCGACGTTCGCAAGTGTGTTAGTTATAGTGCGTCCTACACCTGACAAATCGCCACCCGCCATGTAAGTTATTGCAGCACCTGCACCGCTCGCAGCACTCACAGCCCCGCAGAACGCAGAAAGAGAGCCGATATAGTGCTTGATATAAATTGATACGAGATTACTTACAGCTAAGGCACGATATAATTTTTCGCGCGATAAATGCCAATTTTCAGCGTATTCAATAACGGGCATTGTTACGGTTATTCCTTGATTGCCGCTCCCGGAATTTATTACAACGGGAAGAGGACAACCGCTCATTCTTGCGTCACTTCCTGCAGCAGCCCTCGCACACGCAGAACTTCTTACATCACGCCCCCAGTTAGCTAAAATTGTTTTACCGACTCTAGCGCCCCATTTGTTGTCGAGGCCTTCTTGTGAGATTCGCGAGTTAAATTCTATCTGCCTGTCAAAAATTTCTTGAACGTCTTTAATTTCAAGCTCGTTAGCAAATTCTAAAATTGTGCATAGACTCATTTTGCCGCGATCGCCTTCAGGTTTGGCAATAGTTTTTTTTGCTTCGTGGTGGTCATTCTCGAAAATTTTTCTGCCGTCAAGCTCTATTAAAGTTATATTTGTGTGAGAGTCCTCGATTATTACGCGTGAAGAATGATTCTTGCTTTGTGCTTTGACCTCGATAAAAAGATTCGGGACTTCTTCAGCGAGTGAAATATCACAAAATTTTTCGCTCACTAATTTTTTCGTGAGTGTCCTTGCGTTGTCGTCAGCGTCTGCAATTACTTCGAGTTCTTTTGCGGGGTTGCCTCCGACGGTGCCTAAAATTGCTGCTGCTTCGATACCCTTTTGACCTCCTGAATTAGGGACGATTACGCCTTTAACATTTTTGATGATATTTCCCGAACAAGAGACAAATAATTTTTCCGGCATTTCACCGAGTGAGTCACGTGCCTTAGCTGCTGCATAAGCAATCGCAATAGGTTCAGTGCAGCCCATCGCCGGCACAAGTTCATCATGCAGAATAGCAATGTAATTATTGTAGAGTTCCCGTGAAATCATAAAATTTTCTCCCCCTTCTGTTACAAGATAAATGATGAATTGCTGTAATTATATATCACGCAAATATTTAGTTGTATAATGAACTCAATTATTTATTTGTTGCAGGGAGGATTTATTCATGAACCGCAGATTATTAAAAATTTTAGTGTGCCTTGTGCTTGTTTTGTTAGCGGCTGAAGGAGTCTTTGCTGCAAGATTGACACAAAATTTTACGCTCAATAACGAGACCGGCGAAACAATGGTAGTTTTGCAAATAGGCCCGGCAGGTACAGGACGCTGGCGCAATGAAGACGAACTTGACGAATTTACTATCGCGAGCGGTGCATCAGTTGCAGTAACTTTCGAGCCATGGGAGGACGCACAGTACTGGGACATCAGAGCATATTTTGAAGACGGGACTTACGGCGAGTGGCATAATTTTGACTTGTTCAGCATTTCAGAAATTACACTCAATAAAAACGGTGTAGCAACTTACAGATAAAAAATTTAGTAGAGGGGAGCGGAATCCCCTTTTTTAACCGTTGCGCCATGCCTTGCCGATTTTGTAAATAATTTTTCTGAGGAAGCGTCTAACAGGTTTGGGCTTGGGTTCTGGTTTCTTTCCGTCGTCGTAATAATTAAGCCAGCCAAAATTTTCCTGCTGATTTACCAGACAATAGCGCGCAAAATGACTAATTACAAATTTTACATCGCTTCTGAACGAGTTATAGAGATTTTCAGCCGTCGCAGGAGTAATAAATTTATCGTCCGCCAAATCCTTGCGCACAAAAAACGCGTTTACACCGTTAAAATTTGTTCCTGCAAGTTGATAACCTAACTCGCGGCCAAGAAGTTCAAGAGCTTTTAACGACGCTCCCTGCCAGTCTGAACCGTCCCAAATGTGATTTGCGTTATATGCCATTTTCCAGTCTAAGTCCGGCGGAAATTTCCCGTTATATTCGATTATTACGACTCTGGGATTAACTGCTTTGACTGCCTGCCAGACATAATAATCATTGCCGTCGATGTCGATAGATAATAAATCTATTTCGCCCGTAAAATTTTCGCTGATAAATAATTCGTTGATGTTGTCGCGCGTTATAAATGCGTTCTTGACTCGTAGTTGACCGGATTTAATGACAGGTTTAAATTTTGTGTGAATTTGCTTGACGTAATCGGGTGAACCTTCGAGCCATAAGCCCGACCAGCCTTTATGCAGCAAATAATGTGCATTAGATTCAAGTCCGTCCTGTACCCCAAATTCTATAAATCTTTTGTCAGTGGTGCCGATTCTGTTAAAAATTTCTTGTATGATTCCGTCCTCGTCATTTTGTGAGTAGACTTTAAAGCCGTATCGCTCTAAACATTTTGGATCTTGCCAACGATTAAGGGTTAATTCTTCCCAACAGAATCCCCCGCAGACATTTCCTGAAAAGCGTAATAAAGGTGTGTCGTGTAGTGTCGTGTCGTGTCGTGTCAATTATAGAGGCCATTTTTTGTATTTGTCAAGAGTCCTTTCGCGTAAAATTTGATGATATTGCAATTATATCACGATTTTTTTCTGGGTAATGCAAGCTCACAAAATTTTAAAGTCTTTCGGGAACGTGCATTTATAATTACAGACGATAAAAAACGGGTCGCACACATAGAACAAATTTTTTGCAAATAAAAATATTTTGTCATAGTTTTCAGAAAATGTTTAATGCTATAATGATTAATAGTTCAATCAAGCGAGGCATATACACATGAAATATAAAGAAATCGATTTTAACGGGCGCAAATTAAGAATTAAAACTTTTGATTATAATACTCCGGAAGGCTGGAAAGCATGGTCGCGCGAAACATACGGTTCAATACAGGATGAAACTTTTGTAAGGCCTAGAGACGCGTATATTATTCCTGATTGTGAAATTAAGAATGCACTTAACAATGAATAAATTTTATTATCTTGACAGTAACATACGTATATTTTACATGAGAGGCCGCAATGAAAGTCTATTTAATCGTGTCAATGCTGTTACTAATTATATCAAGCTGCCTTCAATCGTAAAAGCTGAATTACTCACAGGAGCTATGAAAAGTGTAAAACCGGATCAGGAGCTTGAAAGAGTCATGACATTTTGCGAACCTTTCGAGATTGTCCCGTTCGATGACTCTATGACAAAAATTTATGGGGAAATCAGAGCAGACCTTGGGCGTATAGGCTTCAATGATTTAATAATAGCTGCAACTGTAAAATCTCTCGGATGTGTTCTCGTTACAAATAACATAAATGAATTTTCACGCATTAACGGCCTATTTTTAGACGACTGGACACTATAATTTTTCTCACTTTCTAGCAAGCAGCCAGCAGAAAAACGGCCCTCCCGATAAAGCTGTAATCACTCCCGCAGGCAGTTCCCCTAATTTTTGAGCAAGTCCGTCAGCAAGAGTCATCAAGCAGGCACCAACAAAAAACGCGTGAATAATTAATTTTCTGTGAGCAGCACCCGCTAATTTTCTCGCAATATGAGGCACAGCAAGACCTACAAAGCCTATCACACCGAATGAACTTACAGCTAATGCAGTCCCCGCAGAAGTCGTAAGCAATAAAATTATTCTCACAAAATTTTCATTCACTCCTACAACCGCAGCCCTGTCTTGACCTAACGACATTGCATCAACTAAAGGCGCAAGAATAAACGCAGGCACTATCACAAGCACAACCCCGAAAAAAATTGCGCGAACGTCATTAAATCCAGCTCCCGAAAAACTCCCCATCAACCATAAAACTATTGAGCCCAATTTATCGCCCGAAATAGATTTTAAAAACGTAACTCCAGCTGACAAAATCGCATTTGAGATAACTCCAGCTAAAATTATCGCATTATTTCCGGATTTCAGCGCAATTATCCCCGTCAATGCAAGAGAAATTAACGCACCTCCAAGCGCACAAGGCATAATAAAAAAATTTCCCGCAAGTATCCCTATCGACGCACCAAACGCAGCCCCCGACGCTATACCCAGTGTGTAGGGTTCTGATAACGGATTCGCAAGCAAGCCCTGCAAAATTACTCCTGAAACGCTCAATAATCCCCCCGTCCCAATTGAACACAACAAGCGCGGCAGCCTCACAGCACGAATAACAAGAGCTTTATACGATTCTCCGCCGTTAATGAGCAGATAAAAAACTTCAGGCAAATTTATATCCCATTCGCCCGAAGTGATTCGCCATAAAGATATTAATATCAGAAAAATTATACTAGTCCATAAGCTCAAGAATCTGCCTCACAAATTCGCGCTTTATATTCTCGTCCTCACCAAGTCCGACAAGATATGTAGAAATATTTTCATAACCGTTTTTCTTCAGGACATTAAGCCACGAGTCTGAATCTTCAACGCTAGCCAAGTCATTATGTGCGTGATCTCCTGCTACGATCATTAGGGGACTCAGGACTAATTTTTTTATTTCCGGATGACGCTTTAATCTCGCGATAACATCATTTATTAACGGTGCAGCTTCAACAGTTCCGATAAAAAATTTTCCGTAAGCCCGTTGATCCAGTGCTAATTGTAATTGAGAGTAGAGAGCGTTTGCAAAATGTTCCGGCGTTCCATGTCCCATTAAAATAATTGCTGTCTCTTTGTCTGCTAATTGTGATTTGAATCTAATCATTAATAAATCGGCCATTCCTGCGCAGTCGTGCGGGCTGTTGAGGAACGGGACTCCCAGTTTTAAGCGTTTAAATCCGTATTTGCCGTGTAAAGTTCTGAAAGCGTCGACAACATTTTTTAGCTCGTCATACTCTTTGCCGGGAATCATGTGAGTAGGCATTACATAAATATCCGTGAATCTTTCGTCATTTAATTTTGCAAGTGCAGTTAATGGAGTGTCTATAATGTCGCCTGACTCCGCTATTTTGCGCCTGATTATATTTGACGTGAACGAGAGCCGGACTTCTGAATCAGGAAAATTTTCCCGTGCAGCATTGACTAAATTGTCGATTGACTTGCGCGCTTCAGGGACGGACGTTCCAAACGAGACAACAAGAATAGCCGATTTCTGAGAGTCAGTCTCGGCAGCAAATGACCCCGCCGGAATTAGTAAACATGCAATAATAAACGCACATAAAAATTTGTTCATAGTGTCAAACCTCCAAATTTAATATGAGTCAAATTATACGCTATAATTATTTATTCGTTCGCTAAAATTAATGAGGGGAGCTGTTTATAATATACGATTATTATTTCTTGATTGACAAGTCGCTTGAATTATTCTGGGTATTCATTCAGCAGTGTTGTTTTTGCGGAGTGAAATACATATATGAAGGACTTATACCAAACGGGCAGAGCTTGAGACGGATTATAATGACTCAAATAATTTTGTTTGCTGTTCTCGTGATTCTGAGCTTTGAGCAGGAACTATCAATAAAATTTTTGTCAACTATGCTGCGATTTGGCCGAAAAAATTTTTATGCATGGACAATAAGAATCACTTTATGTGCTGCAATGATATTATTTGACTCGTTGCTGTTACTATACACCTTCAGAATATATAAATTATATCGTTACGGGCTTGCTTGTGTGCGTTCTACGATTTGGGCTGATTTGGCAGTGATTATGATTATCTGCTTAATTTGTGCCGGTTATATTGCAGGTTCGATTCATGCCTCGTTGACGCAAAGAATTTCAATGAACGCTTATTTATGGGTAGGGCGGGCATTTGTTCAGCTGTCAAACTTTTTTTATGTGCCTCTCGAAATAGCCGGTGCAGTGCTGTTATATAAATTTTATCGTGCTGTCCATGAGAATAAATTTAACGGGTGATAACAAATGAACGATTTTATTAGCGTACTTGATAATTTATTTCTATGGATAAGCAGAAATTACCGCAATGAAATTTATATGGCCGGTACGAGATTAGCGGGCTTGTTGTGCAGTTTTGCAGATATTGCTATGTTATGGATGTTTCTTAAATTGTGCGACGACATAAACGGGAAAATTTCAAGACGGCGTTATTTGACTCTCAAGATATTTATAATTTTGACTCCGACGCTGTTATTTGTGAAGGACTCTACGATATTTTTCATTCTTCAGGGTGTTGTTCTGTCGGGGCCTTATTTTATTCTTGTGTGGACGGCATTTACTGAAGCAAAAAATATACTCGCTCATATTCGGGAAATCATGCGCAAATAACGTGATTCAAGCTATAATTACAGAAAATTTTATCAGGAGCGAAAAATTATCATGATTCTTGCAGTAATAACTACATATAAGCGTCCGCCAGAAATGCTGGAACGAGCAATAAAAAGTGTCGTAAACCAGACATATAAAGATTGGCATTTATTAATAGTAGACGACAGCCCGCAGGATTATATTTTACGTAATGACGTTAAGTGCTTGGCCGAAAAATGGTGCGCAGTAGATGAGCGGATAACTTATATTCAGCACGATAAAAATTATGGTGTCTCTCATGCAAGAAATACCGCGCTAAATTTTGCATTAAATACTGAGGGGGGGGGGGGGTATGAGTTCATTGCATATCTTGATGACGATGATGAATGGCTCCCTGAGAAACTCGCTGAACAAATTTCATGTTTTAATTCTGCGGGAGAAAATGCCGCTGTTGTGTATTGCGATATTTATTTTGTCAATGATCTGACAGGCGAAATAAAATATCAGGATGTGAATACATTAATGACTAGGCAAGATAGAGAAAAGAATACTTATTTAGCTTTGTGCCGCCGTAATTTTATATATATGACTACTATGGTACGCACAAAATGTCTGGCTAAGATCGGAGGTTTTGACGAAAAAATGAAGGCTCTTGAAGATTGGGATATATGGCTAAGAATTGCAAGACACTATAAATTTGTATACATTGACAAAGCTCTTGCAAAAGTACATTCTCACAATTATGGGGAACGCGTAAACAGCAATATGCAAAATTTTATATTAGGCTCTGAACATGTTATCAATAAAAATGCTGATTATCTTGTTTCAATTAATGAGCTGGATTTATATAGAAAAATGCTGATAGGTTTAATAAATTTAATGCTAATGGAGAAGAACAAGAATTATATCAAACAGTTTAATGCGTGGTTCAAAGCTGTGAAATTGAAACCTTTTAAGCTCGCAGAAAATTCATTTTTATTTTATCGAATTACAGATAGAATGTGTAAAAATTTTCTGAAAGACTCTAGCCCTAAATTATTTTATTGGCTGAAGCACAAACTGAAGGGAGCGAATAATTAATGATTCTTGCAGTAATAACTACATATAAGCGTCCGCCAGAAATGCTGGAACGAGCAATAAAAAGTGTCGTAAACCAGACATATAAAGATTGGCATTTATTAATAGTAGACGACAGCCCGCAGGATTATATTTTACGCAATGACGTTAAGTGCTTGGCCGAAAAATGGTGCGCAGAAGATGAGCGGATAACTTATATTCAGCACGATAAAAATTATGGTGTCTCTCATGCAAGAAATACCGCGCTAAATTTTGCCATGACAAATAATTATGAATTTATTGCTTATCTTGATGACGATGATGAATGGCTCCCTGAAAAACTCGCTGAACAGTTAGAAATTTTTGCTGCGAAATCAAATAATACTGCTCTTGTGTATTGTGATTGCTGCTCCATTAATGACGACACAGGCAATATCATAAAACTTTCTTCTTACGAATTAAAACCTGATGACAATTTATACCGCAAATTATTTCAGTGCAATTTTATTCCTATGACAGCTCTTGTACGCACTAAATGTCTTGCTGATGCAGGCGGTTTCGACGAGGAAATAAATGCCTTCGAGGATTGGGAAGCATGGATAAGACTCGCAAAAAATTATGAGTTCGCTTACATAAATAAGTCCCTCGCGAAAGTCCATTTACACGACGGCGAACACGTTAGCAGCAATAACACAAATTTAATAAAAGCGTGTGAAGTCATAATCAGCAAAAATAAAGATTATCTCGCTCATGATAAATTATCACACTGGTATTTGCTCGTAAGATTAGCATATCTTTATAGGGAAGACCAGCACTATAAAAAATGTCTGTTTACGTTATTAAAGGCGTTATCATTGCGGCCATACAAAATAAATATCATTGCAAAAGCGTTATTTACGATAAAATTTAAAAAATGGCTGCGTAGTAAAATTTTTTTCTGGAAGGAATGATTATTTATGATACCAACAAGAGAACAGGCTTTAACCCTCTTGAAGCAATATAATAAAGAAGAGTCCCATATTCATCACGCAATCGCCGTAGAAAACACTATGAGACATTTTGCAGAACTCTATCACGAAGACCCAAATCTATGGGGCGTTGTAGGAATCCTGCACGACATCGACTGGGAGCAGACAAGCTCAGAACCAGACAAGCACTGTCATTTAGCACCTGAATATTTGCGCGCTGCCGGAATTGATGAAAATATTATTCATGCTGTAGTCTCTCACGGTTATGGCATTTGCTCGGACGTTGAACCGGTTAATCAAATGGAGAAGACTTTATTTACTATTGACGAACTTACAGGATTAATTATAACTGCTGGACTAGTGAGGCCGTCTAAATCCCTTGCGGATCTGGAGCTCAAATCCGTAAAGAAAAAATGGAAGGATAAAGCCTTTGCACGCGGGGTCAATCGCGAAATAATCAAGCAGGGTGCTAAAAAAATGAATATGCCCCTCGATGACGTAATAAACGAAACTATTATCGCACTCCGCCCCGTTGAAAAATTAATCGGAATGTAATATAAATTTCTTGCTATATTTAATGGAGATGATTTATTTATTATGGCTGTAACTATTTTACTTGCAGATGATCACCCTTTGACACGTTCGGGAATTGCTGAATTTGTCAGGCGTGAAGAAACTTTTAAACTTGTAGCAGAGGCTGAAGACGGCATAAGCGCGTGGCAGTTGATTCAGGAATTACGCCCTAATGTCGCATTATTAGATATTCGTATGCCCGGCATGGATGGAGTCAGCGTCGCACAAAGAGTCAAGAATGAAGGCTTAAACACTGCAATTGTAATGCTTACTTCTTATGACGCGCAGCAATATGTAATAGCTTCATTGAGGGCAGGTGCGCGCGGTTTTGTGCTGAAAACTGTTAGTCCCAAAGAATTAACGACGGCAATTAATACAGTTGCTAAAGGAGGCTTATATTTGGATCCTGAAGTCGCGTCGGTAATGGGCGAACAGGATTTTATACCGGAGCAGCTCTCAGGCAGGGAAAGAGAAGTTTTATTACTCGCTGCAAAAGGTTTATCAAGCAAAGAAGTAGCCAAACGCTTATTTATTAGTGAACGCACAGTGCAGACTCATTTAGCGTCGATTTATGACAAACTCGGATCACGCAACAAGACAGAAGCACTATTACTCGCGTTAAAATATGGAGTCGTTACCCTTGAGGAATTATTAGAAGAGGACGACTAATTAAATTTTTCATGTTTGAAGGTTTACGCAAAAAATTTTCGGGGTCAAAATCTCATTTATTAGCGTGGCTGTTGTGTGCGCTTGTAGTTCCGTCTGCTGCTGTTGTTTTCGTGGCAATAGGCGGAATGGTCAGCCAGGAACGCGCTATGGATGAGGCCGTAAGCTCCTACGTTCAAGATTTAGCGGAAAGTATGTCATATCATTTAGCTTCTGATTCTGAAGTATGGTCATATTCTGTATTGAGTGAATTTACAAGACTGCCGTTTTTCTCATGGGGGCCGTCAATTCCCGGGTGGGTTGCTTTAATAGGTCAGGACGGAAGAGTCATCGCTGCGTCTCCAGGAGCTATGAATATTTCTGCGATTTGGAGTCAGAGTCTCCCCGTCGGTCATGCAGTCAAAGTCGAGGACAAAGAAGGCGCGATTTACACTTTAGCAGTACAGCCCGTTAAACGCCGCGGAGGAGGTTATGTAATTGCTGCTGTCTCATGGACTCAATTATTAGGCGGTCTCGTAGGAGTTACAAGAATTTGGCCGGCTTTGATAGTGATTATTGCGTTGTCAATTTTTGTTGCGATTAGAATGTTATGGCGTTTTCTAGTTGTGCCGTTACAGTCTTTAGCTGCCGAAATTGAAAATATGACTCTCGGAAAAGATGTCCCCGAAGATTTACCCGATAAAGCCGTGCAGGAAATTGAAAGCGTTCATATTGCATTAGTGAGAGCAGCTCAGGCAGCAGTTGACCGCGATAAATTGCGAAATAATTACGTACGCGATATAGTAAAAGCTCAAGAACAGGAACGTTTAGACATGGCTAGAGAGATTCACGACGGCCCATTGCAGGACATTACGGCATTGTTGCAGCAATTACACATGGCACGCGATGAAGAAAATAATATCGAACGAGTCAAACGCACTGAAGTAATCGCAAAAACTGTAGTCCGCGAGTTAAGATCTCTATGTGATGAACTTGCTCCGCCTTGGGTTGATTTGGGATTTGTTGAGGCTTTGACGGAATTAGCTGACAGGTTAGCACAGGTCTATTATATCGGAGTCTTCACTGACTTTGACGAGGAAGCTAAAATCGAGGTTGACAGCGAGAAAACTTTATCATTACTGCGAATCGTTCAAGAGGCAGTCTCTAACGCGGTCAGGCACGGTGAAGCAAGCGAGGTGTTAATCAAGCTCAACAAGGACGATGACGAAAATTTGACTCTCGAAATTTCTGACAACGGGCGGGGCTTTGAGTCCAGCGGGATAAATCACGAAACTTTACGAGTCGAAGGCCATAGAGGACTTGCAAGCATGACCGAACGAATGAGTCTAATAGGCGGGACACTGCAAATTTCATCTAAACCTGGTGAAGGCACAAGAATAACAGCGAGATTTAAGGCTTAATCTAACACGTTTTCTATCAAATATTTTGTTAACATGCTGCTGTTATAAGACGCAAATTTTTGATATTTGTCGGATTTGTCCTCGTCGGCGTAGTCGCATATGCCCTTAATGATAATTGCTTTAGGTCTTGGATGTGATGAATATTCAGCAGAGTAAAACACTCCGTAAGATTCCATGTCAAGGCCTATTGTCGAAGGGAATTGCGGATAAATTTGTTTATTCAATACTTCACTGTTTGCGATTACATAACTTCCGCACGCCATTGCGCCTATGTTAATTCTAAATTCTGTGTTGTCTGCAAGGGAAATTATTTTTTCTTTTACGGCTTTATCGAGATATAGTGCTCTCGGTCGAGGTTCAAAGCCTACATTGCCGTATCTTATAGCAGCTTTTTCGGGGGAGGTAAATTTTCCGGCTGAAGCGTCCCATACGACATCAGGAATTATTATATCGCCGTAAATTTGTTCGATTTCACGTCCGACACCTGCAGCTATACCGCACATGATTAAATATTTAGGCCTGAAATTGTAAATAACTTTGGAAGATAGCAGAGCCGCCGCTGTCATGCCCATAAGATTTTGACTCGCCGTGATGATTTTACGAGATTTATCACCGCTTTCAAATGATGTAATAAAATATTCCTGTTCATCGCTCGGAAGAGTCATTTTTTCCCAGTTGTCATATAATTTCATCACATAAGTTTTCTCGATTGTTACTGCTGTCAATATGGCAGCGAAAGATTTATATTTCATGGAATTAATTATATTGCTTTTCACGCGATTTATCACGTATAATTTAAGCACCATAAAATTTAATTCAATATTTCAGGAGGTTTTGTATTCATGAAGAAACTTTCAGCTCTGGTACTTGCTATGCTGCTTGTATCATGTGCGGCGGCATTTGCTGCAAATCACACAATCACAGTAACTCACATTGTTGACGAAAATCACTCGTGGCACAAGGCAAGCGAATTTTTCAAGCAGGAAGTCGAAAAACGTTCGGGCGGTAAAATCGAGGTCAAAATTTACCCTAACAGCCAATTAGGAAACGAAATCGACACGATTCAATCAGCTTTAACAGGCGGCGGCGTTGATGTCGTAATAACCGGCGAGTCAATGATGACTTATGTTCCCGAACTTGGAATCTTAGGCGTTCCCTACTTGATGACGAGTGATGCACACGTTGAAGCAGTTGCAGGCGGTGAAATCGGCAAAGAAATCGAAAATTTAATGTTGATGGACGGTGCCGGATTCAGATGTCTTGCTTATTTCGTCAGAGGCCCGCGCGATGTTACAGCTAATAAAGCGATTCGCACTCCTGATGATATTAAAGGCTTGATTATAAGGACTCCTGCGTCAACTATAACTGTTTCTACGTTCGAGTCTTTCGGAGCCAAGCCCACCCCGATGGCATTCTCTGAAGTCTTCACAAGTTTGCAGAGCGGAACGATTCAAGGCCAAGAGAACCCCTTAGCTATGATCAAATCAGGAAATTTCTATGAAGTCCAGAAATTTTTATGCAAGACTGAGCACTTAAGAACGTGGCTTTATTTCGCAATGAGTGAGCAAAGTTTTCAGGCTTTACCCGCTGACTTGCAGAAAATCGTTCTTGAGGTCGGCAAAGAAATGCAGGCGTACGAGCATGAATTATTCTTGAAGGATGAATCCGAGCTTGAAGGCTTCTTACAGTCTAAGGGCATGACAATTATTAACGATGTCGACCAGGCAGCATTTGCAAAATTAGCAGACTCAGCTATGCAAAAATTAATGGAAGGCGAATATAAATATTTAAAGCCTCTCTACGACAAAATCAAAGCAGCTGAACCCAAATAAAACGTAAATCTTTTCGCCGGTGTGAAGTTTTGCGCCGGCAATTTTTTATTTGCTAGGAGAAAATTTTTATGCCGTTTCTTGCATCATCTGACTACACAAAAATTTATTATGAAGACTACGGACAGGGCGAGACAATTTTATTTGCTCACGGTCTAGGCTCGAATCACATGGAGCTAAAAAATTTTATCAACGAGTTCAAATCAGATTACCGCTGTATCTGCTATGACCAGCGCGGGCACGGTGCTTCAGACAAATCATTATTTCACATGAACGTAAAGAGACTTGGCCAAGACATGAACGACTTAATTAATTATCTCGATCTCAAGAATATAACTGTAATCGGTCATTCAATGGGTGCAGCGTCAATTTTCAGTTATGTAAATCAATTCGGCTGTAACAGGCTCAAGCAAATTATTTCTGTTGATATGACACCTTATATGCGTAATACAGTCTGGGAGGGCGGGCTTGTTTGCGGCAGACAGACAGATGAAGATTTCTTGTGCGACCTCGACAGAATATTTGACGATTACGGCGCAGGAATTTGGCACATCGCAAAATTAATGAATCCTTCATTGGCCAGCGTCCCGGCAGAATTTGAGTCATCAATGGCCGTAACAGCCCGACAAGGCCAAGACCCTTTAACATTTGCGAGTCTATGGTATTCACTTTTCAGGACTGACCAGCGTCCTGCAATGCAAAAAATTTCTGTCCCGTTCCTGTACATAATGCCCGAAAAAGGTTTATATTCAATGAAGACGGCAGATTTTATACGCGAAAATGTCAAAGGCGGATTTACCCTCGCGAAAGATTTTCCCGGCACGACTCATTTAATATTGATGGAGAGGCCGAGAGAGTGTGCAGAGTGTATCAAAAATTTCATGAGTAAAGGAGCGTAAACACTTGAAGATTCTCACAAAAATTTATTACTGGCTGATTTCTTTATTAGCTGTAATAGGAATGCTCGGTTATATAGCTGCTGTAGTTATTCAAGTTTTCAGCAGGACATTTTTACCTGTTGTGCCTTCATGGACGGAGGAAGCGGCGAGATATTTATTTATTTATTCAGTTGCGGTAGGTGCGGCGGCGGTCTCACTCAAGGACGAATACGCGCGAGTTGATATTTTTACGTCGAAATTTGCGCCCGGTTTCAAGAAATGTTATGAGATTCTAGTGTGCTTGATATTAATCGTGTTTGATGTCTATCTTGCATATTATTCGGTGCCGAAATTCGTTTTTCTGCGCTTCAGGATGGTATCAACGGCAATGCAGCTCCCTATGCAGTGGATAAATTTTTCTGTGCTGTTATTTGTTGTGCTGCAGGCTGTATCGTATGCGGTAAAAATTATTTTGCTCTTGTTCGGGACAGACACAAAAGAATTACTTGCGAGCCCTGAAGAGGAATCAATCGGAAATTATGACGTTGAGGAGGTCGTTAAATAATGAGTGTTGCTGTATTATTCTTGAGTTTTCTTGTATTCTTGTTTGTCGGCTTCCCTGTCGCTTACTGTCTGGGGATATCGAGTTTGTTATATTTTTTGCTTGAAAATATGCCGCTTGTAACGTTTGCGCAGAGATTTTTTTCTGGGCTGGACTCGTTTACGCTTTTATGTATACCGGGATTTATGCTTGCGGGAAATTTAATGAACACCGGCGGAATAACGTATCAAATAGTAAGATTTTGCGATAAAGTTATAGGCCACATTCGGGGAGGTCTAGGACTTGCGAATATAGGAGCGTCAATGATTTTTGCGGGAGTTTCCGGAACTGCGGCGGCTGATGCTGCTTCACTGGGCGGGATTCTTATTCCTGCGATGGTCAAAGACGGTTATGACGCTGATTATTCAGTAGCTGTTACGGCTGCGAGTTCATGTATAGGGCCGATAATTCCGCCGAGTGTGCCGATGATTATGGCGGGAACGTTAACGGGTATAAGCGTCTCAAAAATGTTTGTTGCCGGAGTAATTCCCGGGATCTTAATGGGATTAGGCATGATGTTAGTAGCTTATGTAATCTCAGTCAAACGCAATTATCCCAAGAACGAGAGGCGCGCGACTTTCAGAGAAATAATTTCATCAGGGCGAGAGGCTTTCTGGGCGCTGTTAATGATGGTGATAATTCTTGCAGGGATCTTAACGGGAATAGTAACGCCGACGGAAGCGAGTATTATAGCAGTGCTTTATGCGTTATTTGTAGGATTCTTTATTTATCGTGAATTGAGCATTAAATCAGCTCTTATAGTTATTCGCGACTCAATGGTCGGAGCAGCTGGGATAATGGTACTTGTAGGATTTGCGAACGTTTTTGCATACGTCCTCACGAAAGAACAGATTCCTACGATGATTGCAAATTGGATTCTCTCGATTACTCAGAATAAATTTGTTATCTTGCTGATAATAAATATTTTCCTGTTATTTGTGGGGTGCTTTATGGAGACGATAGCGGCATTGACGATTTTATTTCCTGTTTTGCTTCCTGTTGTAACGTCAATAGGAGTAAGCCCGATTCAGTTCGGTGTTATGTGTGTATTGAATCTAGTTATAGGCTTGACGACTCCTCCTGTAGGTGTGTGTTTATTTATTACGACATCAATCGGTAAAATTTCAATTGCTCAGGGAACGAAAGCGATAATCCCGTTTTTAATCTGCAATTTTGCTGTATTGCTGCTAGTTACATATTTCCCGCCGGTTACGTTGTGGCTAGTAGGGCTGTTATATGGGATTTAGCGAAAAATTTTTTATTTCCTGTAGTCGGGGGCACCCCTGAAAACCCGTTCCCCCGAACCCCCTCCCCGCCCGTAATTCGTGCGATAATAAAGTGTATTGGATGTAAAAATTTATAAGAGGTGAAAAATTTATTATGAAAGCTGTACAAATAGTGAAGCCTAATGAGTTAAGAATTATCGACATGCCCAAACCCGAAATTAACGAGCATGATAATGTGTTAGTCAAGATAAAAGCGTCTGGGATCTGCGGTTCTGACGTAGGAATCTATCACGGAACTAATGCAGCTGCCACTTATCCCAGAGTCATTGGTCATGAAATAGTCGGTGAGATCGTAGAAGTTGCCCCGAACGTTAAAACGCGCAAAGTAGGCGAAAGAGTCATAATCGATCAAGTAACAGCCTGCGGGCATTGTTACGCGTGCAGGAAGTCGCGCCCTAACGTGTGTCAAAATTTACAGGTCAGAGGCGTTCACATTGACGGAGGTTACCGCGAGTTTATGGCCGTTCCTGAAGGAGATTGCTATTTACTGCCTGATTTCCTCGAATACAAAGACGCAGTAATGATCGAGCCTACTACAATTGCAGTGCAGTGCTGCTCGCGTGCCCAGTTAGAGAGCGAAGACGACGTATTAATTATCGGTGCGGGTGCGTTAGGAAGCAGCTTATTACGAATCGTGAAATTGTTTAATCCTCACAGTATCATAATGGCGGACATTGACGAGGCACGACTCGACGAGGCTTTATCGAACGGAGCGACCGCAAAAATTAATTCCCGCAATGAAGATTTAGTCAAGCGCGCAAAAGAATTAACCGGCGGTTATGGCCCGACAGTTACTATTGATGCTGCGTGCGTGAAAGGCAGTCTATTAAGTGCGTGCCAGGCTGCTGGAAATGCTACACGAGTTATTACAATGGGATTCAGTATTGCACCCGATGAAATAAATCAATTTGTGATAACGTCTAAGGAACTTGATATACGAGGCTCACGTTTACAGAATCGCAAATTTGCAGAAGTAATAAAGCTCGTGAATGAACATAAAGTAAATCTCAACGGGGCAGTCTCTCACACGTTCCCATTTATGGAAGCGCAGAAGGCATTTGATTTTGTTGACAGCAGAGACCCATCAATCAGAAAAATTGCGTTGATGTTCGACTAAAAAATTTTATTTCCTCTGGTCGTAAATGGCCGGAGGGATTTATTTTATAGTTGGGAGTGAAATTATTTATGAGAAAATTTTTCTTGGCCGTTATCTGTTTGTTGTTGAGTGTTGAAAACTGTTTTGCGTTTTATGAGGCAGGAAGCGAAAAAATAGATGTATTCAACGATAAAATTAATATTCTCGTCAAAGAAATACATATTTTCGCCGACAAGATAGCAGCACACAATAAGCCCATTTTTGAGTCAAGATTAACGCGCAAAGAACGCGAATACGTAGACGAAGATAATATAGAAGTCTCTAATGTTATCTGGAATAGAGTTTACGCAAAGGATTTCACATTAGTATTTGCAGCTGCCTTGAGAGATAAAAAATTTCGCGCATTCTTCATGAAGACAACGGATCCAAAATTTGTATTTCACGGAATCCACGTCGGAGCAAGCGTAAGAGTCCTAGAAAAATTTTTCGGAGATTCCATAAATAACATAGGACACAAAATCGGCGATACAATAATTATATTTGGGCCTTACTACGGCGGAAGCAGCTGGCTTGACCCTACTATAAATATCAGGTGCAAAAACGGTGTCATAACAGAAATTAATTATGACGCAGGCGGAGAATTTGACGATAGCAGGGGCGGTTGTCTCTCGATGAAGGCTGTAAACTTTGCAGAATCACAAGCGCGCAAAATGGGAATGTCAAGCCTAAATAAATTATTGCCAATATTTTATGATGGTCAGAGCATAGCTAATTATCGTCCATAAACAAATAAATGCGGAAGTCCCTGCAAAAATGTATAACTTCCGCAAAAATTTTTACTTGCCTTCTTTTGCCTTCTCGACTAAACGTTTACCGAGTTCATATGCTTTGTTTAAATCTTCGGGGAAAATAGTTTTGTTGCGTTCGACTCTCTGATCCCCATTAAACATGTTGCACTCATAGCGCGAGTAGTCATTAAATTGCAGAGTCTCATACACGCAAAGACTTTCACAATAACCGAGTACGCGTTTAAAAGCTGCGTCATTCGTCTCAAGCAATGCCGGATAACCGATTTTAGCTGCAATTGACTCAGAGGCATTCATCGTGTAAATATTTGCTGTATAAATTTTCTTGTCAACGTTCTTAATTAATTGCCCGTTCGAGTCAGTGCTGTACGTCATAACAGGAAAAATTAATCTCTCCATAAATGAGCGCATCATACCAGTTACAAAGCTAAAATAAATCGGGCTGCCCATTACGATAATATCAGAGTCAAACGCCTTCTCAAGCACCGGCCTTAATTCGTCGCGATAAACGCAGATTCCGTCAAAATTTTTGTTCTTGAGCTTGCACGCAAAACACGATACACAACCTTTGTATTTATAGTCATAAAGGTGTATTAATTCCGTCTCTGCTCCTGATTCTGAAGCTCCCTTCATTGCGCTTTCCAAACGTTTGAAAGTGTTCCAATTTTTGCGCGGTGATCCATTCACAAATAATGCTTTCACGTTTTATAGTCTCCCTCAAAAAATTTGATTGATTATGGATAAGTTATTATATATTATTTCGCGTTCAAAAGGGTGATTTTTTCGCAAAAAGTAGTCTCATGTAGAGTAGGCGCACGATGTCAGCACACATTTTACAGTCCGAACCAAAATTCATGTGCAAATAAATTCTGTAAAATTTGAAGTGTGAATTATAATATCAGAGTGAAAATTATTTCGCGATAACGTTACTGGAGGGAGCAGAAATGATTTATACCGGCGATTATGACTCACCGCTTGGGAAAATTAGACGATAGCTGCAAAACTCAACACTTCACCGCGTGCAGTCGGACGGGCACTCTCGCAAAATCATATTTTAATAGTTATTCCATGTCATAGAGTCATAGGCGCAAATAATAATTTAACCGGTTACAACGCAGGAGTCGAGCGCAAAAAAAAGCTCCTCGCCATTGAGGAGCAAATAATCTAACAAAATTTCATACGGTTTGGATCTCCTGACTCGCCGTCAAAAAATTTGAGAATCTTAACGCCCGTTGAGTCAATCAATCCTGTAATTTTTCCCTTGTCTGACTCGTCATAATAAAGCACGCTCACACCACAGCACTTGTCAGCTTCTCTAGGAGTCGGCGCAAAAGTGCATTTAATCCCGTCAGCCTTCATTGAGTCATAAAGTTTTTGAGCGTTTGTTACGTCAGGAAATAAAATATAATGCAGCAATTTCTAATTTCCTAACATCTCAAGAAATGCCCCGATTCGAGTCTTTAACTGCTCTGCGTCCTGATCCGTGTAATCTGTCTCAATGCCTAAAACGGGGATCCCTGCATTCTTTAATTCGCGCTCAACAAAGAATCCTTCAGTGTCATAAATGTTGCAGAACTTGAGATTTAAATCTATGACTCCATCGGCCTTGTATTCTTTCACTAAGCGTTTAATGTCGTCAATGCGCTCGAAATTAGGCGTGAAGCAGGCACAGTGAATCGCTCCCATATAGCGTTCGGTTAAATTCTTTATCATTTCGTCAATAGTTGCGCCGGACTCATCAACGCACTTCTCGTAATATCTGACTCCAGTGCATAACTCCTCACAGACAACAGTACCGCCGAGAGACTCAATAATATGATGAATCTTCCAATTTGGAATCGATAAGGGCGTACCGGTGATTAAAATTCTTTTCGCGCCTTTGGGGAAGACTGAAACGTGATTCTTCGCGCGTTCGTCGAGTTCATCACACAACTTATTAATCATGCCTGTTATTCTTGCGGGGTCGTCGTAAAATGCTATCTGCGTGATTAATAAAACGTCCTTCCCGCTGATGGGAATATCGTCAAGTTTTCTGAAGTTCGCGAGCCGTTGCAGTGCTTTGCGTTTTTTGTTGAGTAAAATAATTGCCTCGCGTAATTTTGCCGGAGTTACTTTATTTCCCGTGAGCTCCTCACATTTTGCAAGATAGCCTTTAATCTCGTCTGCCCAGTGTTCGTAATCTTTCGGACGTTTCATTTGCGGGATGTCCATAATATACATGGGTGCGTCTTCTGCAAGAATCTCCCACGCCTTTTTTTTGCCGTCGCATGTGTTCTCGCCGATAAATAAATCTGCAAGCCTGAAAAATGGGCACGTTCTGTCAAATCTTGCGCCGAGACTCGCTTTAATCAACGGACATGTTGCAGCAGGTAATTTTTTCTCGCCGCCTGGAACCCAGAATTGCGAACCTGAACACAAACCCGTAGCAATCGCACCCGCAGCAATTGGAATCTCATCAGGAACATGGATACAAAATGTGCCGACAACTTTTCCGCCGTTTTTCTTGTGTTCGACGAGTTCAGCCGGTCTGATTCCGTGAATTTCCGCGACTACCATATTAAAATAGTCCATGCCTTCGGGTCTGTTCTGCTGCGATAAGAAAACATCACCGAACGCGCCCGGTAAAGCCTCACAAAGCAAATCATGAGTCTTTACATCCATTCCTAAATCCTGCCACATTTGATGATAATCAGCCATTCATAAAACCTCCCTCAAAGTTTATAGCTAATTTCTTCGCCCTGATAGAACGGGCAATTTTTGAACACGTAATTATATTTGCATTTACCCGCGCAGAAGTCTTCAAATATTCTGTATTGAGTGCCTGAAAAAATTTTGTTGATCTGCCTGTAAATCCCTGCACCGCTTTGAACGTAGACGGGGAAAAATTTTATTTGCTCGTCATGAAAGGTTATAGACTCTGAAATTTCCTGCAAGACCCTTAACTGCTCGCCAAACTCAAGAAAATTTATGTAGTACTCGATTATATAAACTTGTAAGCCGCTTAAGTCCGAGTAAAATTTTATTTTGTGAAGTAAATCTTTAATTTTGCGCATTAAATTTTTCGCGTCAGTTAATTTTCTGACTCCGTAGACTTCATTTATTTTCGCTATTAAATTATTTTCTTGGCCAGACTCGTAAATAAATATATTTTTCTCCAGCCTGCTTAATTCACGGGTAAATATTTCGCAAAAGTTTTCCAGCACAATTAATTTGCTGCTGTGAATCAACGGGCATTTGTCAGTCTTAGCATATGTAATAGTAGCATTAACGTAATCGCATAAATTTTTTTCGCGTGAGAACTGTAAAATCTCAGAGTCTATCCCATAAACCGGAATCGCATACAAACCGCGTGAATAAAAAATTTCAACGGGAATATTCGCGCCGATATAGCCTATTACATCATCACGCATAATAGCTTTAACATAGGCCTCACGACGCAAATTTTCGAGATCGTCAAAAATTTTCATCCCAGCAAAGCCGCCCCGACAGCACCTGCAAATCTCGCTTCAGGACATGTTTTAACGTCAGCATTAAGGACTTCAGAAAGTTTTTTCACGAGCAAACCGGCCTCACAAAATCCGCCCGTCAAGAAATAATTTCCTGAATTTACTTTACGTCCGGCCAAGACCGCAACTTTTGAAGCAACTGACCCGATAGCACCGCACGCAATATCTTCACGCGGAGTCCCTAAGCCCATAAGACTCACGATTTCTGACTCAGCAAATACAGTGCACATTGACGAAATTTTTACTTCATGACCTTTTTCAGCGAGCGCAAAAAATTCATCAAGAGTCAATCCCATGCGGTTAGACATTACTTCGAGAAATTTTCCCGTACCTGCTGAACACTTGTCATTCATGATAAAATCAAGCACTCGGCCATTCGAGAGCAGAATAATTTTTGTATCCTGCCCGCCGATGTCTATAACTGTTAAATTATCGCCTGCAAGAAACGCAGCCCCTTTCGCATGACAAGTAATTTCTGTCAAAGTCTTATCAGCATAAGGAACAGAAACACGCCCGTAACCTGTTGCAATGATTCGAGTCTCTGCACGTGAAAAATTTTGCGATTCAAGCCACGTTAAAAGCTCGTTAGCAGTCTCTTTGCTGTTCCAACCTGATGGCATTAATTTTTTCGCGAGAATATTTTTTTTGCCGTCATCGAGTACAACTGCTTTTGCTGCCGTTGAGCCTATATCTATACCAGCATAGAACATTTTAGAATATCAGCGTGTTATCTGCTCCCGTTATCATTTCCATAATTTCAAACATGTTAGAGATAGTGCCGACCGCTACTTTTTCAGTGATATTGAAATGAGTCGTACATGTTCCGCAGACTAAAATTTTTGTGCCGGCCTTCTCGAGATCCTTAATGTATTCGCAGGCTGATGACTCAGGAAGAACTAATTTTACGCCCTCGTTCATGAAAGCCATTACAGCAGGTTTGCGTGATAATTTCGAGATACAGCCGAGAAAAGCCTTCATTAAGACCTCGCCTAATTCTTTATCATTGCCGCCTAAAACGTCATGAGCTACAAGAATCGCTAATAATTCATCACGTTTTGCGGGTGCGTTGACTTCGCCTGATGAAACTTTCTTTGCTGATAATTTTCTTTCGTTGCTTGAGTCAGAACGCGTTAATTTGACCTCATAGCCTTTATTGTTAAGCAGTCTTGTTACATTAGATACGGCTATATCATTGTCAACTAATATTTCAAGTTCTGCTGCGCCCTTTTCGATTTCGGCCTTAGTCATGATTACTGGTTCGGGACATAATTTGCCCATTGCGTTAACTTTTGTCATAGCGGTAAATAAGAGATTTTGCCGTGCTTATAGTGGGAGTGCGTAATTAAATTATTGCGTTGCGCAAAAAAATGCATTCCCGTGCATGAGATAAATTTTTCTCACGTAAAACGCGGCATAATGACTCTTTTGCGCTCCCTTCTGTAAAAATTAAAAATTTGTGATAGTGAAATTCTAGCATGAAATATTAATTTGCAATATAACGCGAAATAGTATTTATTGCTGTGTTTGAATCTTTGTGCAGTATCCCGTAACAGTTAATATATAATTTTCTGCGTTACGTTCTGAAGTCTGTCTCTCTGCGTAAGAAATTTTTGCGGGCGTGCATGATCCGTCAGTGTAGAAATAAATTACTTCCGGCGAAAATTGCCAGCCTTCTCCCGTCGGAATATTTCTTAAATCAACCTTGCGCCACTCTAAGACTTGTTTTGTTTCTGATGTTCCGAGAAATGAGCTTAGGCCGTCTTCGGGGATTTCGCGTTTCATGAGGGCTTCTACTTCGATTGTGCCGCGTTCTGAACTTGCATTTTTCTTGACTCTGAATCTTACTGATGTACCCGATAAAGCCATGTCGCAGGCCTCTTCAAATGCACGCTGCAATGACGCTGACGGAGGCTCGAAGAAAAACGATATTCGCGGAGCCATTAACCCCGCGAGTGAACCTATAATCAGCAGGACAATCATTATTTCAATCAGAGTGAAGCCCGATTTACGCAAAATTTTTAGTCCTCGTTAGTAATATCAGCGTTTACGCCTTCTCCGCCTTCTTCACCGTCTGGGCCGTAGCTTGTTATAGTGATTCTGCCGTTCTGATTGCGATAAACGAAAGGATTTCCCCATGAGTCTTCAGGAACTTTTTTGAGATAACCGCCGTCTTGATAGTGCTTAGGTACGGGGGAAGTTGTCGGAGCTGTTACAAGTGCTTCAAGTCCCTGCTGTGTTGACGGGTAAAAACCGTTATGCATTCTGTACATTTCTAATGCGTCCTCGATACTTTTAATTTGCGTGCGTGTTGCTGTGCGTTGTGCTTCTGCTACCTGAGGGCCGATTCTGGGAACGACAAGAGCCGCTAATAAGCCTAGAATAACAACGACGACCATAATTTCAATAAGGGTAAAGCCTGAACGTCTGCGCATTAAATAATTTTTCTTTGCTTTCATGATATAACCTCCTAAAAATTTTATAATTTATCTAACAATACCGGCCAAATCAAATACCGGCGTTAAGATTGCCAAGACTATAAACCCGACAGAGACTCCCAGCGACAAAACCATTATCGGCTCCATCAAAGTCGAAAGTTTTTCCATGCGGGACTGTGCTACTTCACGGCAATTATTTGATACGTTTGTCAATGCCTCTGCTAATTCACCGCCCATTTCACCGACTCTGACAACTGCAACTGTTTCTTCAGGCATTCCGATTTTCTCAAGCGCTTTATCGAATCTATGACCGGCCTTCACCATTTCGGCAGCGTCGAGCCAGCGTTTAGAGTCAGAGTCCATTGATGAGGCCATTCTCAAAGCCTGCACTAATGGAATACCGGATTTTAACAGCGTGCTTATATGCGACATTACAAGAGCGAGGCTTAACTGCCCCCTGATTCCCTTCATGAACGGCATATTAAATTTTCGTCCGGTTCTGTTCATCCATAATAATAATATCCCGAACGCTAAAAGAATCCAGAGTCCGTAATTTGCGAGAAAGTCAGACATGCCAATTAATATTCTTGTCGGAAGGGGTAAAGTCTGGTGCATGTCCTCGAACAGTTCAGAAATTTTCGGCACTACATATGTAAGCATGAACGCAACGACTCCGACACCTACAACAGCCATTACTATTGGATAAGTCATTGCACCGCGAATTTTGCGCCGTAAATCGTCTTCTAGCTTGAACTCGTCAGCAGCTTCCGTCAAGACAGAAATTAGAGTTCCGCTCTGCTCGCCTGACTCAGCAACACGCCAAAGACTCTCACGAAATGCGCCGCTCTCTGATAAAGCAGTATGAAATTTCCGCCCGCCTTCAACTTCAGCAAGAATCTTCTCTATGACGGGTTTCATGATTTTGTCTCGTGCCTGCTTTGACATTATGCGCAATGAGTCAGCAAGCGGGAGACCTGATTTAAGATATGACGCTAGACTCCTGCAAAAAAATATATGTTGTTCTAACGGTAATAATTTAATCTTGACTTTACCGCCCTTTTTCTCTTCTGTTAGCTTGACATCAACGACAACAATTCCGCGTTCTGTTAATTTATCTACTGCTTGAATCGATGAACCTGCTTCAATTGTACCCTTTGTGTTTTTGCCTTTAGCGTCATAACCTGAATAACTGAAATAAGGCATGATTTAATCTTCTCCCGCGACTCTTGCTAACTCGTCCGGCGATGTTAAACCTGACTGAACGGCAGAGAGTCCAATTTCCCATAAAGTTTTAAAGCCGCTTTCACGTGCAATTTCTCGCAATTTCGACGCAGGAGCACCGGCAACAAATGCTTCTTGTATGGCTTCATTAATGACGAACTGCTCATATAAACCGACTCGGCCTCGATAGCCTGTGTTGTGGCATTCAGAACATCCGACCGGTTCAAATGCTCGTGTTAATCCCTGCTTGGCCATCATTGCGGGCGGGGTTATTTCTCTTCTGCAATGGGGGCATAATCGGCGGGCTAATCTCTGTGCTACTGTTCCAATCATACAGCTTGCGGCCAAATAGGGCTCTATTCCCATATCAACGAGTCTAATAATTGCGCTGATTGAGTCATTTGTGTGCAGAGTCGATAATACTAAGTGTCCGGTTAATGAAGCCTGTACACCGATGTGAGCCGTCTCAAAGTCTCGCATTTCTCCTATCATTACAATATCGGGATCTTGACGCAGAATCGAACGCAAAGCAGCAGCAAAAGTTACTCCGGCTTTCTCGTTGACTTGAATTTGTGCGACACCGGGCAACGCATACTCGACGGGATCCTCAACTGTAATAATATTTACTTCAGGGCGTGCAAGAGCCTGCAATATCGCATAAAGACTCGTAGATTTTCCTGAGCCGGTCGGACCAGTAAATAAAATCATTCCGTGAGGTCTATGAATCAATTCATCCATGATAGTGCGCTCGCGTTCTTCCATGCCGAGATCTTCAAGAGTCATTAAGCCGTGCCCTTTGTCTAATAAACGCATTGCGATTCTTTCGCCATATTGAGTAGGGACGAGTCCGACTCTTACGTCAACTGCTCTATCACCGACAGTGATTCCGATTCTGCCGTCTTGAGGTGCCATGTGTTCGGCTATATCCATGCGGGACATAACTTTTATTCTACTTGTTAAGGGAGCTTGATTTGAACGCGGGAGTCTGAGTCTATCCTGCAAAACGCCGTCAATTCTGAATCTGATTAATACTTCGTCCTCGTAGGGTTCAACGTGAATATCTGTTGCTCTTTGCCTCAATGCATCAACGAACAAGCCATTAACGAGCCTTATAACAGGAACATCAACGGAATCGCTTAATACGTCCTCGCGCGTTAAGTCGTCTATATCGTCAATGCCCTCAATATTTTTTGCGGCCTCATCAGCTGCGACACTGCGTAAATCATATAAAGTGTGTAATAAATCGCCGATTTCTTTCTCGTCGCGAATCTCTAAATCTATCGGGTATCCTAATGCAGTGCCTAAAATTTGAGCTTTTGGCCATGAGTCAAAGTTTACAGCACCTACAATTAATACACCGTCTTGTATTCTTAACGGGACGATTCTAGCCTGCCTCAAAATGTCGAGTCCCATTCCATCAGGCAAGAGACTCGATACTTCTTTAGCGTCGGGGAGGGGCGGCAATGCGTTAGTTACTTCACTGTCGGGCATTAAATTATTTCCTCCTGAGGCTGCGCTGATACAAATCTCTAAATCTCGCGTCAATATCAGCTTCTACGGGGCTGGCTCCGATAGTTGTTAATTCCGGTCTTGCGTTGTCGGGCATTAAAGTATTTACGTCAAAGCTCATATCAGGCGACACAAAACCTCTTGCGAAACCTGCTGCTCTCATTGTTGCGTGTCTCATTTCTTCTGGCGACTCGATAATTTGAGGAGTCAAGAATATAACGAAATCAACTTTTTCCTTTTCCTTTGACAACTTCTGAAATAAACCGCCTATCAACGGAATATAAGACAAGCCCGGAACTTTACGACGCATGGATCTTTCTGTTTCCTTAATCATTCCGCCTAAAATAATTGTCTCGCCGTCAGCAACTACAACAGATGTTACAACTTCGCGCTTTGATGTTGTCGGTGTCGTAACTCCTGACGCTGACATAACGTCTTCTGTAGTCTGCTTGATGTCCATTGCGACAAGATTTCCGCTTCTTATGTGAGGAGTAACAGTAAGAGTCAAGCCCGTATCCTTATAATCATAATTATTCTGTATAGAGTTTGGATTCGTCAAATCAGACGTTGAACCCTTCATGACTGGGATAACATTTCCGACTTTGAACGTGCTTTCTTTGTTGTCAGTGCACATTAAACGCGGGACGGACAAAACATTAACAGCGTCATAACGTTTCAATAATTCAATCGTGGCATACATTAAAGCCATCGGGTTATAATTTGTAACTGTATATGTAGATCCGTTTCGTTCGAGTAATTCCTCACGCTTTGACAAATCATTGAACCATGTCATAAATTGTGAAGGGACGGAACCTTCTCCGAGCGACATATTACCGCCTAATAATAAATCGTCCCACATCTGGCCGCCTACAATTGACCAGTCTATACCGTTTCTATCAAGATTTGTAACGTTGATTTCTGCAATAAAGCCCCGCAGTAAAATTTGTCTCGGCTGAACGTCAATAGCGTCAAGAATCGGCACAAGTGCGTCATATTGTCTCTGAGTCGCCGCAAAAATTAAACTGTTTGTAGCAACATCAGGAACAACAGCAGCAGTAAATTTCGCCGAGTCAGCTCCTAACATTGTATTTGTCGAAGCTAAAACCTTCCCGACCTGTTCAGCCGCGGCGGTTGCGTCGATATTCTTCAATTTATAAATGTGAAAGTCGCCGATTTGCGGGTTAACGTCTAAATCTTTTATGATTCTTGCTGCTTTATCGATTGCGCTTGAACTTCCTACAACTATAACTTTTTTGCTGGGAACGTCGGCGATCGCGTTTAATCCCTGTAACGGCCCATTTGACTGCGCGACGGCGTTTAACTGTGCTGCGATTGTTGCTGCGTCCCCGTCTTTAATCTCAAATGTACGGCTGAGTCTTGCGCTTTGAGGAGTATCCATTTTGCGTATCAGCTCTACACCTTTATGAACATCAACCGCGCGTCCCTGCAATAAAATATCTCGTCCGTTACCTACTGCAAGAGCTACAAGAGTCGATCCGAAAGCCTGTTGAATCGCCGGTAATAAACTTTCAATCGTTACATAATCAATCGGCACTATATAAGTTACTGTCTGTTCGCCTGGTTCGGGGCCTGCTCTACCGCGAAAAACATCAGGAGAGGGACTATTACCGCCCTGACGAACTATTGAATAACTGCCCATGTTCTGTAACGAGAAATTATACATTTGCAGAGTCGAAAGCATTATTTCGCGCGCTTCAGTTATAGTAACAGGATGAGGCGAAATTATAGTAATCTTTGAATTTATATTCGGAGGCACAATTATATTTTCCTGCAAGACTTCTGACATAAAGCGCATGAATCTAACTAGGTCAAAATCTTTGAAGTTAAATTGCACGAGTCCTGCTCTTCTCATTGCTGCAGCAGAATCCATTAATGCTTGTTCCTGCTCTGGAGTCATTGCGTCCCCTTGTCCTGATTGCGGCTGTGCGGCTGGTGCTGGTGCTGATGGTGCCGGAGCCGGATTCGTTCTCCTGTTGACGCTCCTTGTAGCTGACTCGGCATTTACTCCCGATAAATCAACTATTAACGCTATAAATAATAATATAAGCAAAAATTTTTTTCTCAAAATTTACAACATCCCCCGTCCCTTATTCAATACATGATAATACTACAAAATTAATTCATTCGGCAACATATATAATAGTCGAACGGCCTGACTCTATAGTAACAGTAACGCGTTTATATTTTAATTCGTAATCGTCAATCGGTATAGAAATATTATCACTGCGCCATGATATTTTTGTCTCGTCGTCTGTTCCGTTATCGGGCATATCGCTATCAATTTTGAATCTGAGCCAAATTTTTTCTGCTGCTGAAATTAATTCGCGCTCCGTCTGAAGTTCACCAAGCAATTTATATGACATCGCAATTAATCTAAATCCGCCGGAAATAACGAGTCCAGCAATCGCAACAGAGACAAGCACCTCCATTAATGTAAAACCGCGCTTAAATTTTCTCATTATTTTACGACATAACGCAAGGCCGTCGACTCGCCTTTACGTGTTACTTCAACGTCAAATCTTTCACTGTTCATCAGCGAATTAATAGAATTTGCTATATCTCCCATGTTTGTAAACGGGATCCCATTAACAGACCTGATAATATCACCCTTTTGAACGCCCAGACGCTTTAAGATACTTTCATTCTGAATCCATTGCACTTCGAGTCCTCCTGCGCTTTCATTGGGACGGATTCTAATGCGCTTCAACTCGTCAAAAGGATTCTGCACGAGCTGACTCACTAATTCGCTTGAAATTTGTCCGTCCTGTTTTTTTCCGGGATCTGCTGCGATTATATTTCCGGTCGGTGCGGGAGTATTGCTCGGCTTGGGTGCTGGTTTGGGTGCGGGCTTTGCTGCTGTTTTGACAGGTCCGTAAACCATGCGCTTTGTTATGCGTCTTTTGCCTTGAGTAAAAATTGCTTCACGATAATTGACGCTCGTTAATTTCCAGCGTTCTAACTCTCTGCCGACTAAGACTAATTCTAATTTGCCGTCTTTCTCGAACCATGCGCTAATGCCCGGAAAAGTCCCCCTTAAGATTACATTATCTAACGTGCTTGGAGGTTCGGGCGGCTTGACTTCTTGAGAGACAACCGGTGCAGAATCATTTGACACTATTTTTTGCGGAGAAATGTGAAAAGGGTTAGACGCAAGAAAATCTGTGAATCCCCTATTTTGCCCCGATGATTTATCAGAGTCCGTATAATTTCCCTCTACTGCACTATCAACAACGCCGGAATTTCCCGCGAGAAAATCAAGACCATAACCGAGTCCCACACCTGCAAGACGGCCGGCAGCAAGTCCCATTAAAAGCGGCAAAATAATTAGCCAAGTCTGATAAATTTTTCCTCCTGACTGCTTATTATTGTTATCCTTGTCAGATTTTATTTTTTTTCTGCGTGAGGATTGCAGAGCGTCTCTTAATCTACTTAATCTATCTAACATTTTTTGTTACTGCCTCCTTAAATACCAGCGTTCGCCCTCTTGCACTAACGGTAAAAAGTTTTTGACGAGATTCAAATTATCTGCAAACTCTTTCGGGAAATTCAATTGTGCGTCGGCCCGTCCGATTCTGGCTCGTGCAGGGTCAATCGTTAAATATCCGTTAATCGCAAAATCTCCGTTAGTCCGCAACTGTTCAAGCAAAATTTCACGTCTTCCAGCTGTCAATAAAAATCTGCCGTCCCCGAAATTAAAATTTTGTCCGAGTCTCATGTTAGCAGCCTTAAAATTTATATCAGCTACAGCACCAAGACTCAGAATGCTTGCTAAAATTCTCGGCCTTATCGTTATTGAACTGAACGAAAGATTTACAACGCCGTTAAGAGTCAAATTACTTACTGTGAAGCCGTCAGACTCGCCGGAAACGTCAGACCAGTTTACACGCATTCCCCGCGAATTTAACTGCGAATGAGCTAACGACATCACAAAATTTCCGACTTCACGATATGGCAGAAATACCCATAAAGCGTAAACAAATCCCGCAAGCAGTAATAAAATTTTTATGACATTTATTAGTGAACGTTTCATGATTTAATTCATCGGTCCTATTATAGCTGAAATTGTAAATAATCTCTCCTGCCCCGCCGGAAGTGCGCGAAGTTCAAGAGCTATGATTCTTACTCCACGTGCTGCAAGAAGGCTTTGCAATTCCGTAAATTCTTCTGCGTAGAGTCTATTAATTTCTACTGATTGATTGCGGCCATCGGGTGTGATTCGATTGACTCTGCTGCCCAGCTCCATACGTTCAGAGACCTGCGCAAAAACTGTCGGGACATCAACATTTGCAGGTGCATTATTTGCGTTCTTGGGTGCAATTGCTTTGTACTCGTCAGCAAGAGATAAAAGCGTTCTCAATCTTGACTGCTGCGCGCGTAAATTAACTTGACTCTGTGATGACCAGCTGTTAATAATCAAGACCCCCAGCCAGACAGCAAGAGTCAATATAATTACTGCGACAAATTTTATACTTCCGGCAGCTTCACCGCGTGCAATACTCTTTATGTTATTAATTAACTGTTCGAGATTCAATTTTTCTACCACCTTACGCGCATATCAAATCTATAGCCTATACCCGACACAAACTGCGTGTTATCGACTTGTGAGAGTTTCGCATAATTTTCCCAAGCCTTTCTGAACGTCAATACAGTGCTCATGTCAGGAGCAACTCCGGTGCAGTCAATGCCATCTGAATTATAACGAATTATATCAAGTGTTATATCCATGCTGTTATTCTTGAAAATTTCGCCTAAATCAGCAAGCACGTCATTAATCGGATGTCCAACGGGGCCGGTATTAGTGAGAGAGTCAATTTTATCACGCGCAAGGACTACAGGGTTTGCGATTCTTCCTGTGTGCTGAGGGTCAAAAGTTTGACGATAAATTTTTTCGCCGCGAGTCCTTATTTCCTGTATTTGTGATTGAAGCTGATTCCAACGCAAGAGACTCGCCGATATCGCAATGACTCCCAGAATAAATAACCACCCGGCAGCACGAGTCAAAAATTTTATATTGCGCTCTAAATCAATAGCTCCCTCAAGTGCTGAACGTGATAAATTTATATTGTTAATCCATGGGCAAATTTTGAGACTTTCATTTATCATGTCGCGAAATTCTTTATTAGACTCCTCGTCGTCCTCGTCATTATCGCCGGCAACATTCACGACAAAATTTCCGCCCCGCTCGATTTCACGTGATTTGCAGTAATTATCGTACCAAGCTAACTCTTTTGACTCTGAGTCTTCGCCTTCAGCTTTACGCCAGCGATATAAAACCGGTTTATTATTCTGCCATAAAAGCGAGCAGATATTTTCTTCGTCAATCCACATTGTTACGCCCGTCCCGTTATAGTCTTTCAAGCGCGAGATAAACGGCAAGGGAGCAGGCCAAATTTTATTTACCGACTTTGACTCATATGAGAAACTAGGCAAATTTAATTCTTCCGGCGACACATACCAGACAACGCCATTAACTGAACGCCCGGACTTATTAATTATCACCGGAAATAACTCAAGCTCACCTGCTGCGGAATATGGCATAACTTGAAGTCTTAAGGCCTCGCGAATCTTTGTATTTCCTGAAAACGGGAACGCAAAATCTTCAAGTGAAAGCGATTTCATAGGGACTAACGTAATAAAATTTTTTCTTACGTCTAAACTTGATGCAATTATTCTTATGGCCTTGCGGTTTTCTTCGAGTTCTTCGCCTTTGTCCTCGTCAAATGCTTTTTCGTGTACGTCGATTATTCTGCGAAATTCTGTATTGCTGAAATTATCGCCGGTCTTCCTGCTAAATAAATCTATCTTCATGACTCCTCCCATTTAACTATTTGCTTTGTTGTTCTGTCTAATATTATATTAAATGCTTTACCGCCGTTGCCAGAATCGTCAAGACATTCAATTTTGAGCAGAAAATAACGGCTCTTGAACCCGATTAGATTCATTAATTTATTCGTAGTCTTGGCCGAAGCTCCAGCAACTTTTTGAAGGTCAGATAAATTTTTGAACGGTTCATCAACTCTAATGCGTGCGATTCTTGCTGCTGTGTCTCCTACATCGAAGCCGGGCATTAATTCCATTACTTCAACGGGGGCAACGTTTATATTAATTTTTCCGTCGCTGTAGATTGTGCAGTAATCGACAAAACCTTTTTTACCTTCAGCACCAAATAAAATTTCAATGGGAATATCACGGCTCATTAATAATAACTCTGACACATCATAAGGCGGGCGGTTAATAAATTCGTCGCGTTCTGCACTTCCGACTCTGGGCTTATTATTTCTGTCAATGAAATCAAGCAAGTACTCTGATAATTCACTTTTTCCGAGCTTTCGCCATAATTCCTGCCATACTTCTGAAATTTCGCGCCTTAAAGTATTTCCGTCGGGCAAAAATAGATTTCTCAACGGGATTTTGTCATCTAACGGCGTAATTTGTACGACCCAGATTCCAAGTTCACCCAGAGGCAAAATAAAAGGCTTGTACCACCTTTGATCGGCGGGACTGTCATAATTTGTCTGTGCTGCAACTTGAGTCAATGCACTTAATACGGCATTTGATAAAACATTTGCCATTGTTCTGCTTGCGATTGCGTTACGTTCTTGGCCTATGCTCCTTACCTGAGCTCGTACAAACCAGCTGAAGGCCGTTGCACATGAGATTAATAATACTCCCAGCATTAAGACGCTTACGAGGACAAAGCCCGATTTTTTACGGGAAAACGATAACGCTTTCGAGTTCGTCAAAATTATTTGCTTCATTATTATTTACTCCCTGCTGAGAATCTAATTTTCTGCGGGAAATTTTTATGTATAAACCCTTTGGAAGAGGGCCCGCAAAATCTTTCTTGTTGTCATCTTTGCGCGCGTTAGTAGGGACTTCAACATTAAATGCAGTAACATATGGTAAAACTAGCTGTCCATTTTCGCCGGTTAAGTCATCAACTTTCACAGCGTTAGGAGCTTTACCGGGAATTACCCATCTGTAAAGACCGGGAATTATATTATTATGCGCGATTCCGCCTTCTTCGAGCTTATAAACGAGAGTCCCCGCCGGCATTCCTTGAATAACAGGAGCAGTGCTCATAATCATTAAAGTATCGTCATCTCTATTTCCCATTGATTCATGATCTATTATAGTTATCACGTTTGCTGCTAATCTCATGGCAGAATTTAAATCACGCGCTATAAAATTCATAGTCCTTTGCAACGCTGAAATGTCGGCGTATTCTTCTTGAGTCTCTACAACCCTTCTCACTGTAAAAACTACGGGAGCCAGCGCAAGACTCGCTAACAATCCCGTAAGCATCACAGCAACTAATATTTCTATGAGTGTAAAACCTTTTTTCATTATTTCCCCGGTTCCGGGCCGTTCGCTAAAACAAGCGCGTCAAATTCCTGGCCTTCTGGAGTCTTGTGCCTTTGTCTCACTAAATGATAAGTCCCCGGCTTGAAGTAGCTGACAATTTCTATTAATGCACCCTGAACTTGATATTTCTGCGCAAAATTTAACAGTCTTGAAATGTCTTCCGAGTGCGGCTCCCTGTTGAAATGCCCCCATAAAGTATTAAAGCCTTTCGCGAGTAAATCTCTGTCGTTTGTCTGCTCGCCTAATTGTATATAGTGATAACCGATATTTCTCTGCGCTTCCTCGTAAACTATCGGATGTTTTGCGGCCTCCTCAAGTAAAGCTATTTGAACGCTAGGATTCTGAGTCGATAAGGCCTGACGCAAGACATAATTTCCGTAGATTCCGTCAGAGATATATAATATTCCGGCAATCGATGAGACAATGCAAACGAGTCCGATTAGATTCATGAAACTTTTTGACTTGAAGGCAGTAAATTTAAATTTCTCGCTGATAAATTCACGATTCGACAATGCAAATGCTAGCGTAATCCATACCATATTTTCGATTCTGTGAAACGGCCGAGTAAATATCGCACAAAAAGTTATCAGAGACGTTAAACCAAGTGCCCAGACAGCATTTATATTTATTTCCTGACGCTTAATCAATCCCATTAACGCCGGAATAAACCACGTCAAATACATGACAATTAATATAATTCCGCCGATCCATCCGCCCTCGCAGAACCACTGCAAAAACTCATTATGCGCCCAATGTGTATATTGCCACGTGTACCAATCTGATGTAACAGTCTTGAATCCTTCGCGCTGTGCCTCTAGATAATGCCATTTATATTGTCCTGTGCCGACTCCTTTCGGGTGTTCCATTAACATAGCATATGAAGTCATCCAAATTCCGCGGCGATTTCCGATATTTTCTGCGTGTTCGATTATATCAGCTGTTTTCTCGACGAGTCCACCTGCACGGCTTGAACTTGTTGAGACCCAGAAGACAGCAGCTAAGACAATCAATACAGCTCCGAATCTAATTACATAATTGCGGTTAAATTTCCATGCAGCAATAATCAACATCACAAGAGAACCGCTCACAAGTGCAAGAAAACCGGATCTGCTCGTTGAATTAAGCAGGCCCCATAAATTTATCGCAGCCAAGAATAATATAAATACGCTGTAATAGACCCGTTTATCATTGCCGAGAACAAATGCAAGCACAAAAGCTCCCAGCAAAAATATTACGGCCAAGACCGCAAATAAAATATTCTCGTTGAGTACCGCAAATTTCATGCTGATAACGCCTAATGCAAGACTTACAGCAGGCAAATAAATTTTTTTCCCGTGTTCGCTTGAGTCATTTCTCCATGCGTCATAGACAAATAAATAAATCGCTCCTAGCACACCTACAGCCGCCCATAAACCAAACATATTTTGCTGTGCTGTGTTTCCGATATAATTTCCTGGAGTCGGCAAAATTATCGAGCTAAACTGCTTTAACGACTCAAAAATTGTCCCGTTAAGAAACGAGAAATCATTTAAATTTCTAATCTGAAGCTCGGCATATAAAACGTTAATAGCGGCGTTGAGATTCCCTAATATCAAGACATAACGCAATGCATTATCAGGAAATGAAGCGACACTTATTACGTAAAATGCCCACACAGCTACAAAGCAAACCATTTCGAGAACATAACCAGTCGGCGAAAATAATTTTACCCATAAAGTTTGTAAGACTGCATAAGCAAGCAACAACGCCCACACAAGCGCAAACAAATCTATCTTGAATCTAATTTTGTCCCGTCCGTAAATTAAGAGTCTCACGCCCGCAACTAATACAGCTATTGCAATCGGAACGCCCGTAACTGTCCATTTTATAACGTGCAAAGTATCAGCAAATTTTACGCCCGAATATACGAGATTCGGCAGTGCTAGCGAAATAAACCATAACGGCAGCAAGACCCACGCAGGCACTAACGGAACTTGAATATATTTATCTGGAATCTTCTTTACTTTATCGAGTGAAAGCAATTTATCTTTTTTCTTCATGAATACAACTCCTTAAAATTTTTATTGCACAAGTGTATATCTCTCAACAGGAGCAAACGAGTCCGTAAATGCCGGGATTGCTGGATTCGGCACAAATGGAGTCAGCCACTGATGAGCAAGCAAAGCAGAAATTTTTGCATCCGGAGTCGGCGACACTGTAGAAGCTGTATCACCCATTCCAACAAGTATTATATTTTGCAGAATTTGTGAGTATTTCTGCTCCTCGAACAAAACCGGAAATATCATCATCGTACTAAATGACGTGTTAAACGCTTTATAAATCCCGTGAAAGACTCCCGATTTGCTGCCGTAAAGTGAAGCTATAATATTTACAATTAATGTCCCGTCAGGCTTGAGAAGTTCACGAAGTTTTTCGGCGGTCTCTACTGTCGTCATTTGAAACGGGATCGATGTCCATGAGCTGAAAGTGTCCATTAAAATAGCGTCATATTTCTCGAAACCGTCTTTTATTGCACGATTCAAAAATGTTCTAGCGTCCTCGTGAAAGATTCTCATATTCGGGTGATCTGCCAAATTAAAATATTTTCGTGCTGTCTCAGTTACTCCCGGATCTAATTCTACAACATCAATAGAGACGGCAGGACGTTCTGCAAGCAAATAACGGGGAAAACAATAGCCCCCTCCTCCGAGCATTAAAATTTTTTGTGTGTCAGGCTTATAATGAAACGCTAGATCATAAAATTTTGTGTAACTGCTCACTAATTCGGAAGGGTTATCAAGATACATCATTGACTGTGCTGCGTCAGGATTAGTAACTAAGACTCTAAGAGGCCGGCCCGTTCTCGTGTTGCTTGCATCGTAATCAATTATTGACAAGTGATTATATGCTGTGTCGAGCTGAATCCCGCGCGGTGAAAATGGAAGCCCGAATCTTTCTGCCGCATATGACGCACCCGCAAGAATGATAACTAATATAATATTTCGCCATGCTCCCGTGTATGACAAGACCGACAATAAAGCAATCATTGTAGCTAACAGCATTAAAATAATTCCCGACGGAAATAATGAAATCAGCACAAAGCCGCCTAAAAATGTACCTAAGATACTGCCCGCAGAATTTAACGCAGACAAACGACCCACAACCGCACCGGATGAGTCTACATTCTGCATTGCAAGACGCGCTGTAAACGGCGACACCATGCCCAGCAAAATACTTGAGGGAGCAAATATTATCACCGCCGCAAATACTGAAGCAAGATACAAATTTAACCCTAACGACTGCAGCCACGTTAAAATCATGTTGCTTGAATATGCAGTTACAGCAATTATTACAGCAGAAAATAATAATATTCTCCCAAGTAAACGACCGTCCGGCCTTCTGTCAGCCATTGCACCGCCGAGCCAGTTTCCTATACATAGACTCGTCATGATAATTCCGATTAAAGCTGTCCAGACAATTAATGATGTCCCGAAAAAAGGCGCAACCATCCGCGAACCTGTAAGCTCAAGAATCATTGTCGCTGCTCCGCTGAAAAATGAAATCATCTGCAAACGTGCCTTAATTTTTACGCGATTTCTATAATCATTACTCAAATTTTAGTCAACTCCTTATGATTAAAATATTTTAACCGCCGAAATTCAAAAATGTATAGTAAATGTACCTGAATAATAAATTAATTCCCGCTCAATGCAATTAATTCATCGCGCGAACAGAACTCGTCCTGCCCACCCGCCCACCCGTTTTGAATGTGCAGCGCGAACAGAGAAAAGTTTTTACAGCTATTTTCTATATGTGCCGGGCATTAATAATAACAAGACCGCAAATAATTCAAGCCTCCCCGCTAACATACAGAACGAAAACAGCCATTTTACAACAGAAGGCAGCCACGCAAAATTTTCTACAGGCCCTAAAGCATTTAACCCCGGCCCGACATTGCTTAAACACGTCAACACGCCCGTAAATGATGTCAATAAATCAATCCCGAATCCTGTAGTAATTAGAGTCGCAAATGACAATATCGCCATATACAACACAAAAAACGCCGTCGATGAGTCCATTGTACTTTTTGGAATCGGCTTAGAATTTAATCGCGCTGTAATTATTGCTCTAGGATGTAAGAGTCTCCATATTTCAGATTTTAGCTGACGGCCTATTATTATAAATCTCGAAACTTTACAGCCGCCCCCCGTTGAACCTCCTGACGCTCCTATAAACATTAACAAGACAAATATAAATTTCGTAAATTCCGGCCATAAATTATAATCTTCGACAATAAATCCTGTTGTCGTCATGACGCTTACTACATGAAAAAATGTACGCCTCAAAGTGTGTTCAATTCCGAAAAATGAGCCCGCAAAATATAAAGCTGCCGACATCGCAAGAGCCGCACCGATCGTGATAAATAAATATGATTTAAACTCTTCGTCAGCAAGAAATTCACGAAATCTTTTATTCAATATCAGGAAATACAACGAAAAATTTACTCCGCTGGCAAACATGAAAATTATTATTACCCACTGAATAAACGGACTCGTAAAATATGCGACTGAATTATTTTTCGTCGAGAAACCGCCCGTTGCTATCGTCGAACATGAATGTGCAAATGCATCAAATAAAGTCATTCCCCCCATGCATAATAAAACCGTCTCAATCAGAGTAAACGCTACATAAACGCCCCATAAATAAATCGCTGTCTGATGTAAACGGGGAGTCAATTTTTCTGCGGTTACTCCGGGGACTTCAGCTTTGTACATTTCCATTCCGGAGACTCCTAAGAACGGCAGCACAGCAAGACTCAATACAATTATTCCCATTCCGCCCATCCAGTGTGTAAGAGACCGCCATAATAAAATTCCTCGCGGCAATGCTTCAATATTCGTAAAAATTGTCGCTCCCGTTGTTGTGAATCCTGACATTGTCTCAAAAAATGCGTCCGTGTAACTCGGCACAGATCCCGCAAAATAATAAGGCAGCGCACCCAGCAATGACGCAGCAACCCATGAGAAACCCGTTATTCCGACTCCTTCACGAATCCCGATTGACGAATAAAAATTTTTCGAGTAGATTCGCAATGCAGCACACGTCAAGAAACCCGCAAGCATTGACATAGCAAACGCACTCGAGTCCCTGCTTCCGTCATAAAGAGCAATCAATAAAGACGGTATCATCGCACACGACACAACTAGACAAATTAAAGCTATTACGCCCGAAACTGTTTTAATCTTCATTGTTTAACTCTGCTCCGAATAATTTTGCGGCTTCCGGCATCATCGACGTTAAAGCAAATAAAATTACGTGATCCCCTGCCAAAATTTTTGTAGCTCCGGTTGGGACTAAGACTTCATTTCCACGACCTAATAACGCAACAATAACACCTTTTTGTAATTTCAGCTCCATTAAACTTTTGCCGATTAAATCATTATCTTCTTTCATGACGACTTCTAACATTTCAGCGTTTATCTGCTCAATCATTGAATATGCAAGTGTATGTGTCGGATAACGTACGACTCTAAGCAATAAATTAGCTAGTGCCTCATTAGGGTCAACAATTGCATCAACCTGCATTGACTCTGTTAAATCCTGATAATCTTTGCGCTTGACGATTGCAATAGTTTTTTTCGCGCCCATTGTCTTAGCTATGACAGAATAAATTAAATTTAGCTCGTCCGAATCAGTAGCACATACATAACCGTCAGCTAATTCGATTCCTTCCTCGCTTAAAACTTTTTTGTCCGCACCGTCGCAATTTATTACAAGTGCCTCGCCGAACTCCTCAGAAAGTTTTTCACACCTGAACGGGTCTTTGTCGATTAAACGCAGGCTGACATTTCCAAATTCACGTCTGACTCTCTGCGCGATTTGAGTCCCTAATTTCCCGCCTCCTACAATAAATAAACGTCTAAGCGGCCGCGATTTTTCCGGGTCGGGCTGGAATAACTCCTGTAAAATTTCTGCGCTCTTCTTATATGTAACAACGTGGCAGACATCATCAGGTTTCAATATCGTAAAACCGTTTGGGACTCCTGATTCGCCGCCCTCGTGTGCAACGTGAACAAAGACTGCAATTAATTCCGGAAATTTTACGCGAATATCCTTCAACGCCATATTTACTAACGGGGAATTTTCCGCAATTTTCAGCGTGTAAAGTGCTGCTCTGCCGTCTAATAATTCAGCTGTATGAGTCGCAGAACTAACGGCCAAGAGACTCAAAACTTCGCGAGCGATTGAACGTTCGGGAGAAATCATCATGTTGATTCCGAGTTTGCGTCCCCAGTCAGGCGAGTCTGTGAACTCTAAATTTCTTGCGCGTGAAATAACAACGGGGACTCCGGCACTTTTTGCGATCCAGCATGCTAACATATTGACTTCGTCGCGATCTGTGCAGGCGATTAACATATCAACATCACCGCCGGGGATAATTCCTGCCTGAGCGAGTATTTGAGGGCGTGCACCGTTTCCGCGTATTACTTGAACGTCAAGCTCTTCTGCATTTTTTGCGTTTGCCTCGTTGTTGTCTACTAAATAAATGTCGTGATTCTCGTTCTCATCCTTTGAAAGATTCAGTGCGACATTACGTCCGATTTCTCCTGCTCCTACAATAACAATTTTCATTCTTTAGTCTCCCATTTGCACAGAAAATTTGCGCTGGGTTTCTTGATATTTTCACGCAAAATTTTATATGCGAATAAATTTTTTTCCGGCTCTGCTATCTGAATCGTAATATTTTCGCCGAGTCTTGCACCGCTCCTGAATGAAGCGCACAAATATTTTAATTCATGATTCATCAAGTCAACCGGCGTTGAGTCAAATATCCACCCGAAATAAACCGCGTTATTTACATGTGAGTTATAGTCCAAATCATGAAAAGTTACATGTTTATTTACAGTCTTGATAATTTGTGAATCGTCAAAATCAGGAATTTCTCGAAAATCAGAATCTATTGCGGGCGTATCGTTCGTAATAATTTCTGGCAGATGTGCGGCGGCTTTTACTGCTCGTCCGGCTGCTAAGTCCAATAAAATCCAGCTCGTTTTTGCGTAAATTATAGGAGTTCCATTCTCTGACTCGACGTGAAAGACTCTCAACGTGTTATAACCGTGCGAAGGGTCATGAAAAGTTTTTATGCGAAATTTTTCGTCCAACACGGGAAGACGGCCGATAAAGTTAATTTCATAGCGTGTCAGAACCCATGAATAACCGCGCGCGTTAAGTTCTGTTGCAGTGCCTTCTATGTCATCGACGGCGAGTCCGGCTGTGTCTTGAAAGTGGTCGAGCAAATTTTTTAATTTTATCGTGCCAAGACATGAAGCTCCCGACGGCATAACCTTTAAATCTCGTGAATACATGCAAAAATAATCCTTTCGACAATTTTCACGCATTATAACAGTCAAACAGGCGGAAATAAAAATTTTATCGCGAAATTATTATTAGTTGAGAACACTTTAAAATCTATAAATGCAATGTCAAGGGCGAAAATCTTTTTGCAACCGGTTATAAATGGTGCGAACATTTTTACAGCTATTCAAGTGCAATTACTATAAAGTCTTTCGGAAACGTGCATTTATAATTACGGGCGTAGAAAAAAAGTGCGATAAAAAACGGGGCGCACACATACAACAAATTAATATACAAGCTCAACAAAAATATTTTGTCATAGTTTTCCGAAAATGTTTTATAAAACTTTGCAGCCCTATGAATCCGCCGAAAAAAGCAAAACATGTGATAAAATATTTCTCGAACAAATTATATCTTCCCAGCAAAAAAATATTTTTACAACTACATTTGCAACTACAAAAATTTAATTTCGTTCATGCATTCACAAAGACTCGCGAAGAAAAATTTTTTATTAATGCAATAATTTTCGCGCAAAAAATTTTTTCTCACACACTTGAAAATTTGCAACAACTTCATCATTTATTAGCGCTAACAATCAATCAACTTTAATTAATTACAATTATCTGCAAAAAAAAAATTCCCTCGCCATTACAGACAAGGGAACACAAAAATTTTCGTAAATATCTTAGTCTCTGCGCTTACCAAATAATCTCAGCAAATAAATAAATAAATTAATGAAGTCAAGATAAAGTTGTAACGCTCCTATAACCGCAATTTTCGTTAATGCAGAGTCATCTGCGCCGTTTACTGTCATTGAAAGCTGCTTAATTTTCGCCGTGTCATATGCAGTCAACCCCATGAAAATTATTATTCCCATTATGCTTATCGCCATTTCCATGCCGGTGGATCTCATGAACATATTTATAAGCCCCGCAATAATAAGACCGAACAAGCCCATAATTAAGAAACTTCCCATGCCCGTTAAATCGCGCTTAGTGTAAAGCCCGTAAATGCTCATTACACCGAACATTCCAGCCGTCGTGAAAAACGCCTGATAAATTGATGCCTGCGTGTATACAAGCAATAATACAGAACATGTCAAGCCGTTCACGAGACTGTAAAGCAAAAATAATATTAACGCCGTCCCAGCAGAAATTTTATTAATCGCAAATCCTAAATAAAACACGAGTCCAAGCTCAACAACTACAGCAATAATCAACGGTGCCCGCGAACCAAATAAAAAATTTATCATCGCAGGACTTGAGGCCGTCAAATATGCTGCAACAGACGTTATAATTAATCCCAACGCCATAAACTGGTAAACTTTGCGGAAAAGAGTATTAGTTATCTCCAGTGTATCTACTCCAGGCGCATAAGACGCATAATTTTCATATTGCGACATAAAATTTACATCTCCTTAATTCTATTATGAAGTAAAATATGCAGGTTATATTTTATCAGAATGTGAGGATTTATTATGAAGAAATCAGACACACACGAAATGACACGCAAAGGGTACGAGAGACTCAGCGAGGAATTAACGCACTTAAGAACGGTCAAACGTCAGGAAGTAGCTAGACAATTAGAGGAAGCACGCGCATTCGGAGACTTGAGCGAAAACGCAGAGTACGCAGCAGCAAAAGAAGAACAAGCCAAGCTCGAAGATAGAATATTAGACCTTGAGAACACTTTAAGCAAAGTTACTGTCATTGATGAAGCAAAACTCGACACTAATAGAGTCGGTATCGGCTTAACTATCACACTTGAAGACTTAGACCAGCCCGGAAAAATTTATAAATATGAGCTTGTCGGCTCCGAAGAATTATCCGGCGCAGCAGTCAACGCTAAAGGAGTGCAGAGAATTTCACAAAAGAGTCCCGTCGGTCAGGCGATTTCAGGTCATATTGCGGGCGCAGAAATTCTCGTAAGAATCCCCAGAGGCACAAGAAGATTAAAAATTGTATCGATCGAGAAATAATAATGAGCATTTACTCAAAAATTTTATCAGGCCGAATCAACGCAAAATATAATTGGCTCATTACGGGTGCAGCAGGTTTTATCGGCTCTCACTTGACAGAGGCTTTATTATCGCTCGGACAAAATGTAAGGGGACTCGACGACTTCAGCTCAGGCACGCAAAAAAATCTTGACGCAGCATTAAATAATTCAGGACATCCGGAAAATTTTTCGTTCATTAATGGCAGCATTACAGATTTTAACACGTGCAAAGAGGCTTTAACGGGCATTGATTATGTTCTTCATCATGCTGCTTTAGCGTCTGTTCCCGAGTCTATGCAGTTCCCCTTGAAATATAATGACGTAAACGTATCGGGATTCATGAACATTTTGCAGGCCTCGCGCGAAAATAATATAAAACGCGTTGTTTATGCGAGTTCAAGTGCTGTTTACGGCGATGATGAGACTATGCCCAAAATCGAGAGCAAAACGGGAAAATCTTTATCTCCATATGCAATGACGAAATTTATAAACGAGATCAACGCAGAATTTTTTACGCGCGTATATAATCTTGAGTGCGTCGGACTGCGATATTTTAACGTCTTCGGAGCTCGTCAGAATCCTAACGGGGCATATGCTGCAGTTATTCCGAAATGGGTTGACGCAGTGAAGGCCGGAAAGATTCCAATAATTTACGGCACAGGAGAAGCAACACGGGATTTTTGCGCCGTACAAAATGTCGTCTCAGCTAATATTCTTGCTGCCCTTGATGGTAACGCGGCGGGAAAAGTTTTCAATATCGGCTGCGGAGTCAGAACGAGTCTTAATGAGCTGCTAGAAAAAATTTATTCCGTCTTTGCACCTGAACGCGAAATTAAAGCAATTCACGAACAACCCAGAGACGGCGATATTTTACACTCGTCGGCATCTATTGAGCTTGCGAGAAAAATTTTACACTTTGAACCTATTATTTATCTTGAGGAAGGACTAAAATTTTTGCATGAATAACTTACGAATCAGGCCAAGACGCTTAAGAAGGACTCAAGCAATAAGGGATCTCACCAGCGAAACGAGATTAACGCCTTCAATGTTAATTTATCCCGTTTTTGTGCGCGAAGGAAAAAATATCATCGAATCAATTCCAGCTATGCCCGATCAATATCGTTACAGCCCTGATAAATTACCGGTGATTCTCGAACGTGCAGCAAAAAATAAAATCGGCGGTGTACTTTTATTCGGGATCCCTGAACATAAAGACGAGTGCGCTTCTTCAGCATGGGACGATAACGGCGTAATCCAGCAGGCAATAAGAACCGCAAAAAATAATTTTCCCGAATTAAACATTATCGGCGACGTATGCATGTGCGAATACACTTCACACGGGCATTGCGGAATAATAAAAAATGGGACTGTCGACAACGACTCTACGCTTGAATATCTTGCAAAAATCGCAGTCTCACAGGCCAACGCAGGCGCGGACATTGTAGCACCTTCCGACATGATGGACGGACACACGGGCGCAATACGTGAAGCACTTGACGAAAATTATTTGCAGGATACATTAATTTTTTCGTACGCTGTGAAGTATGCAAGCGCGTTTTATGGGCCATTTCGTGAAGCTGCGGGGTCTGCTCCTTCGTTCGGTGATAGAAAGTCTTATCAGATGAATCCGAGAAATTCACGCGAGGCACTGAAAGAGGCTTTACTCGACATTCAAGAAGGTTCAGACATGATAATTGTTAAACCTGGACTCGCTTATCTTGATATATTAAAATCTGTGCGGGAAAAATTTTTAGTGCCGGTCGGGTCGTATTCAGTAAGCGGTGAATATGCGATGATAAAAGCTGCTGCATTAAACGGCTGGCTTGACGAGAAAAAAATCGCGGGTGAGGCTGCAATCTCACAGGCTAGGGCGGGAGCAGATATAATTATTTCCTATTATGCTCTTGACTTGGCCGAATGGATGAACGCAGGAGAATTATAATTATGAATAACGTAAAAAATTTTGTACAACGCTGGCAGGGACGCGGCAATGAGAAAAGCGACACTCAATCATTCTGGAATCAATTATTACGCGATGTCTTGAACGTTGATTATCCCGACGAGTTAATAAATTTCGAGAAAAGCGTTACTATTGAACACGTCGGATTTATTGATGTCTACATACCTTCAACGCGCACACTAATCGAGCAAAAAAGTTTTGATATTAACCTCGATAAAGCATTCACGCAGTCTGACGGATCATTGTTGACTCCCTATCAGCAGGCAAAACGTTATTCAGACTGGCTCCCAGACTCCGAGCGCGCACGATGGATTATTGTTTGTAATTTCCAGAAATTTATTATTTACGACATGGAACGTCCCAAAGCTCCCCCGGCCGTGTTGCTGCTGGATGAACTCTCGCGCGATTATAATAAATTATCGTTCATCATTGATCCCAAAGGCGTGAATCCTCATGACGTACGCGAAGAAGAATTATCCGTAAAGGCCGGTCAATTAGTTGGCAAGCTCCGAGACTCATTGCTGGAACGCTACATTAATCCGGAAAATAAATCGTCGGCGGAAAGTTTAAATATTTTTTGCGTCAGAATCGTTTTTTTGCTCTATGCTGAAGATTCCGGACTCTTCGCTAAATCACAATTTCATGATTATTTGAAGTCTCGTGAACTAACTGCGCGCGATTCACTGCGAAAACTTTTTTCCGTCCTCAACCAGAAAGAAAATGAGCGCGATCCATATTTAGAGTCAGATCTTAAAGCATTTAAACACGTCAACGGCGGTTTATTTGCTGATGATAATATCGAACTCCCCCAGCTTGACGGCGAACCTTTGCGCATAATTCTTCATGACATGAGCGAGGGCTTTGACTGGTCGGGAATATCTCCTACAATTTTCGGCGCAGTCTTTGAGTCAACTTTGAATCCGGAAACCCGGCACTCAGGCGGAATGCATTACACATCAGTCGACAACATTCACAAGGTTATAGATCCGTTATTTCTTGACGAGCTCAACGAAGAATTTAACGCGATAATAAATATTTCAGATTCCGGGAAACGTACAAAAGAATTGCAGTCATTCCAGAAAAAATTATCATCGCTGACATTTTTTGATCCTGCGTGCGGTTCAGGAAATTTCTTAACTGAGTCTTACTTGTCATTGAGGCGGCTGGAAAATAGAATTTTATCTTTGTTGTCAAAGCAGATTTCTTTTGCTGACTCTAAAGATTTGACTCCCATACAAATATCAATCTCGCAATTTTACGGAATCGAAATAAATGATTTTGCCGTCTCTGTCGCGCGTACTGCCTTATGGATTGCAGAGGCTCAAATGTGGAACGAGACAAAAAATTTGATACACTTTTACGGCGATTTACTCCCGTTGAAGTCCTACAATAATATAATTGAGGCTAATGCATTGCGAATCGATTGGCGCACGGTGATTGATTCACGCGAAAATTTATACATCATGGGAAATCCTCCGTTTTTGGGATATTCGATTCAGAGTCATGAACAGAAAAACGATATTTTGTCGGTCTTCGTTGATGAGAGCGGGAAAACTTACAGAGCCTCCGGAAAAATTGATTACGTCGCGGGCTGGTACTTCAAAGCAGCTGAATTTATCCGCAACACAAGAGTCAAGGCTGCATTTGTGTCTACTAATTCAATCACTCAAGGCGAACAGGTGAGCGCAATTTTTAAGCCTTTGCACGAAAGATTCGGAATCAACATAGATTTTGCGTACCAGTCATTTATTTGGGACAGTGAGACGGAAGACAAGGACAAAGCACACGTTCATGTTGTGATTATAGGCTTTGACGCGATAAAAGAGTCGGGAAGAATGCGCAGACTTTTCACGCCTGAAGGAGTCAAACTCGTGAATAATATAAATTTTTATCTCGTGGAGGGGGAAAACATTTTTATTGAGTCACGGCAAAATCCAGTGTGTAAAGACGCTAAATTTATGAGACGCGGGAGTCAGCCGACTGATAAGGGAAATTTAATTTTGACTCATGATGCAATGTGCGGACTTGTTGCAGCTAACCCGACCGCAAAAAAATTTATTAGACCGTTCATGATGGGAGCAGATTTTATACAAAGGAAACCCCGTTATTGTTTATGGCTGGTGAACGCGAACCCAGACGATATTATGAGGTGTCCGAAAGTTTTAGAGCGCGTTAAAAGAGTGCGGGAATTTAGACTCGAAAGCAAGAAAGAAGCTACAAAGAGAAAAGCAGAGACCCCGACTCTATTTGATGAAATTGTAGAGTGCAGCACAAATTATATCGCAATCCCAGTTGTATCATCAGAAAATCGAATTTATATTCCAATGGGATGGCTTGACAACTCTGTTATACCCGGTAATAAATTACTTATCATTCCCGGCGCAACACTTTACGATTTCGGAATATTAACATCTCGCGTACATATGGCGTGGATGCGGAGAGTCTGCGGACGACTCAAGAGTGATTACAGCTACTCAAATACAATCGTGTACAATAATTTTATCTGGCCGAGTCCGAACGAGAGTCAGCGCGCAAAAATTGAATCAACCGCACAAAAAATTTTAGACGCGAGAAAATTATATCCGGACAGTTCATTTGCTGCGTTGTATAACGATTTGTTAATGCCTGCTGAACTCCGGAAAGCTCACCGAGAAAATGACAATGCAGTGTGCGGGGCTTACGGCTGGCCTGCTGACATAACCGAGAGCGGGATAATATCAGAATTATTTGCGATGTATAAGGCGTTGAAGACAATAAAATAAATTTGTGCTAAGATTATAAAAATTTTTGATTCATAAATAATTTAACAGGAGAATATCGACTTGCAATGAAGAGCAGGATACTTTTATTTTTCTTGATTATGTTGTATTTAATTGCGCCGAAAATTTCTGCTGCCTCTGTTAGACTCGAAAACGGTTTATACATTGTCGAAAATTGCATCGGAGCAGCTGACTATAACGGAAAAAACAAGAACGCAGCCCGGACAAAAGCAAAAACAGCCGCGAGTCGTAATGCAATGGAAAAAATTTTTGCTGAATTTGTAAAGTCAGTCAAATACAGTGCCCCCCCCCCCCGTTAAAAGTTTTATAGTAACACAAGAATTTATACAGGACAAAAAATTTTATGTAACGGGTACATGCAAATTTGACGAGAGCGCAATAAATAAAATCGTCGGCCCTGCACTGATAAAAACTTTAGATAATCCCAGAATATTATTAATCGTCAACGAGAAAATCGGCGGAAAAAATTCATCCTCATCAATCGCCCGCAAAGAAATAAAACGTGTCTTAGAGAAAGCCGGATATACAATCGTTACACCTGATATGGCGCGTCCGGTTACGAATCTTGAAGCGTTCAAAGCCTTGGACGACACAGCAAAACTTTATGACATGGCGCGAACGTTACGGGCAGACGCAATAATAATAGCGAACTCGTCAGCAGCTGCATTTGCAACGAGAAAACTTTATGGAACATCTTTTTACGGTGTGAGCGGTTCTGTTGAGTTAAGAGCAATAATCACAGACACGTCGCAGGAAATCTCATCGGGGAAATTTTCAGCTTCGACAGGAAGAAGGCCGGCCGGTTCACTTGGTGAGGGTGCTGCAAGGTGTTTGACTCCGAGTGCGAATAAAGCTGCGGGACAAATAATTTATAAGATTGCTGCTGCATTAGTAACAGGTTCAAGCAATAACGACATAACGATAAATATAAAATTGTCCAATGTTTTATTTGATGATGTCGCAAGGATTGAGTCTGAGCTTAGAGAGTTAGCCGGCAGATCAGGAGAAATTTTCGAGCGTTCCTACAAAGATAATTTATTGGAAATAGTATTTACTTCCAAGCACACAGCAAGGGAGGCGGCCTCGTTTTTATCCGGACATGGTTTCACTGTAACGGCTTTAACAAATTGGTCTATAGACGCGGTTACGGCAAATAAAGCAGTTGTCAATATAGCGCGGAATAATATTATAAACGTGAAAATTTTGGACGTGCCTTCGTTCAGTAAGTCTGGAGAAATTGAGTCGCTCCTGAAAAATTTTGTCCAGTCCTCAAACGGAGTAACAAGCGCAAGATATCAAGAAAAAACGCTTGAATTAATTATAAATCTTCCCAACACAGTAAATAATGAGGAATTTGCAAAGAGCACGGCAGCATTTCTCGAAGGAAACAATATCACAATAGAGAGTGTCTCACCAAATTTTGTAAGCGGCAGGCTCATTCAAGAAGCTGTTAAACATAGGGGGTTATGGTAATGATAAGCAAAATTTTTCGAGCATTTATTATTATTCTTTGTGTAATGAGCGCTGATAACGTCTATGGATCCGACATTTTACCCAAGCGCGGCGATATAGCTTTACTTGTTGAGGGGCCTGCGGAACATGCAAAACGCGTAGAAACTTTCATTATTAACATGCTGCGAAACAGGGGTTACAGAGTCGTTGATGAAGCAAAAATGAAAAGTATTCGCCGGGCAGCAGCACAAGCACTCGCGAACAAATATATTTTATACGGCGAGAAACATAAAATTTTGAGCATTAACGCAAGATATAGTGTTGCAGCAACAATTATAGCGACGATTACTCCGGAACAAGCACGGGAGAACAGCTTTAAACTTTTTACTGCTACAGCGTCAGTATCAATCACGGTTGCAAAATCTAACGGAGTCAAATTCGGCGGGGAAAATGCATCAAGCAAGCAAGTCGGCTACACCGAAGCAGAAGCAACAAGAAAGGCCGTCGATGAAGCAGTCAAAATCGGAATGAATCAATTATTCTGAACTCTAAATCTTTAGGAGGTTATTACATGAGGATTGCTGCAATAATATTAATCTTTACGACGATTTTTACCGGGACAGCAGAGTCAAAGCCTCGAGTCGCCGTCAGAGCATTTGAAGACAGGACGCAGGAGCAAGACGCACCCGCAGGCGCAGTTATGGATATGTTTGTTACCGAGCTTGATAAATCGGGAGTGTTTGAACTCGTCGAACGTGAAAAATTTAAGTACATCGCCGAAGAGATAGAGCTTAGTCAATCGGGTTTAGTAGATCCGTCAATGGTTTTAGAGCTCGGCAAAGTTCACAGCGCGCAATACACAATAACGGGAGCAATCACGCTTTATTACTACAACGAGAAAAAAAGCGGTTTCTCAATAATTATCGGCAGCACAGCAGATGCAAAAACAGCATATGTTAATTTAGACATCCGCATAATAAGTAACACAACTAGCAAGATTGTATACAGTTCCGTGAAACAAGGCCAAGCAAAGCAAACAGGTAAAAGCAGCGGACTATCATTCAAAGAATTTTTTGTAGGAAGCGTAAATAAGACTCACGGCGGGATTCTGGCTTTGGCGACTCGTGAGGCAGTAATGCAGCATGTCAGCGCGATAAAGGCTATAAATTGGGAGTAGGAGGCAGCTAACATGAAAAAATTTTTAGCAGCTTTCATTTTCTCGACGTTGATAATAATTTCGTCAGCTGAGGCGAGTCCTGTTCGAATCGGAGTAGCTGATTTTGTTGATAAGACTTCCGGGAAAAATTATACAGTCCCGCGTGAAATAACAGAAAAATTTATGAACATTTTAGATTCATATTCAAGCAATATAAATGTGTCAACGAGCAAAAGTTTTCAGAATCTCAATTCATTAACGGCGGAGTCGGCAGCAAATGCAGGCAGGTCGGAAGGCTGCAAATATGTAGTTCTAGGCGCAATAATCAGCGATAAATCAGACTTCATGATGATTAGTAAACCTGGATTATTGTATGACGCGCCTGTTGCAACAGAGCACATTCAAATAATGAATATATCAGTAAGGCTCATAGAAGCAGAGACGGGGAAAATTGTTTTGTCTGTCTCCGGAGTCGGCAGGGGCTCATATACCATCAGCAATAAGGAGGCAATTAGACTTAACGCCACTAAAGAAGGCAAGCAGAAAATGATCGACGATTTAGAGAATATCAGAAAAATTGCGTTTGATTCTGCGTCATCAATGGCCGCCGAAAAAATTTGTGCGTTCCTGACTGGCGAATATCCCGAAGTTATAAATATAAAAGCTGCTCCCCCTGCAAGAAGAGGCAGGAAGACAAATTCAGCTCCAAGCACCGTAACAATTAATAAAGGCTCTGACTCAGGAGTCGGCGGGAAAACTTTTTACAAAATTTTTTACGAGGGAGAAGAAATATTTGACTCTGGCAATAATTCACTTGGCCGGGAAAAATTTAATATTGCCGTTGCTGAAGTAACAAGCTCGCGGACTAACAGCAGTGTAGCAAATATTACAGGAGGCACAGCAGCAAATATCAGAACAGGAGACAAGGCCGAGCAGATTACACCGGAAGAAGCGCAGTTAATTATTGACAATAAAGATTTTATCAAGAAAAGGAGAATGTTTTAATGAAAATTTTTAAGTCGGCATTAAGTGTAATTGCAATATTATTATTGTGCTGTGTTGAAGTTTTGGCAGCTGATTCTAATATCCGCATAGGAGTAGAAGATTTCTGGTTCTCTTCTCCTGAGACAGATATATCTAAGCATTCTACTTTCTCAGTAGCTTCTGTTCAGCAAAAAAACTCGAAGAAATATAAAAAAATGTTCATTGACCTATTGTCGAAAACAAACGGTTTCGAGGGTGGAAATCTGCAACTTGAAGTGGTTGATTATCAGTTATCGGGAAGAAATTTATATAGACGAAGCATAACAGAGACGCTGACAACGTCACCGAAAACTCAGCAAGAAGCCATGAAGATGCATATGGACCAGCTCAGGAATGCCGCCCGCCGTAACAAATATAACTATATTTTTCGAGGACACATAATTTTTAAGAATTCATCAAAAAGTGATGTCGAAGCAACTGTTAATTTTTCTATAAATGAAGTAATAAGCGATAGAAATTTTGAGATATTCTCGGATGTAAAAGTTCCATTGTCCGCAGTCAAACCGCAAAGAGGTAAAGGCAGCAGGGGCAGCAAAGACTCATCAACAAACGAGCAGTCAGCAAGAGAGCATGCGGCTTTATTAGCGTTCAATAAGGCGTTACAATATTTCCGCTATGAAATTACGGAAGATTATCCCAAAATATTAAGTGTTGACGGAGATAATATAACTATAAATAAAGGCTCGGACTCATTCATGAGTGCAGGCGATAAATTTTTTGTTATGCTCAATAATGAAGAAGTTAATGACATTTTCGGGGAAAATCTGCAGAGCAGTAATCTTGCAATAATAGTTATTAAATCCGTACAGAAAAATTCAAGCACAGCAGAAATATATTCAAATTTGGGAAATATCAGTACTCTTCGCCCTGACGATATTTTGCGTCCGGTTAATAATATGATCGTTGATAATTATTTATCAAATAAATTCAGTTTCCCAGATAAACGCCCGGAAATTGCTGCAGCTCCTTCATCATCACAAGCCCCCGCAAATGTTGAACCTATTCCGGCACTACCTCCGGGAATGATAAGAGTCGGAGTCGTAAATTTTGACAGCAAAGCAGCAGGAATCCCGCAAAAAGGAGCGTCAACACTTTCTGATTTATTATCACGAATGTTAGCAAATTCTGATAAAATCGCAGTCCTTGAACGCAGCCAGCTCAACGCAATAGCACGCGAGCACAAATTAAATCTTTCAGGACTTATTGACCCGGCCACAGCAGCACAAATCGGAAAATTAGCAAGTTGTCAATATATATTAATCGGTTCCGTTACAGGCTGTGAAGAGCGTGATACAGTTTCAGGACGTTATATAAGACCGACGGAAAGCGCAAATTTTTCACGTTATAATACTGCGAACATGAGCAGTAAAGCAGCAGGTGTATTATTAGGACTCGAAATTATAGCCCTAATTGCAAAAAATTCTGAAGCTCAGAAAGAAAATATTGTAATAGAGACTCATGAGGTCATAACAGAAATTGACGCAAGATTAATAAACGTTCAAACGAGTCAAATAATTGCAGTATCTGTGAAGGGAAGTGCTGCACAATCTGACGTAATAACTCAGGACGGAAACGGACAAATAAAGCACGTCGAAGCAAATTACGGTGATTTAAGCAATCGTGCAATAGCCTCAACAGCTGCAAATTTAGGCCAGCGAATTAGAGAAGTCCTCGCAAATGAACTCGTGCAAATTACATCAGTAAATGACGGAGAAATTATTATTAATCGCGGTTCATCATCAGGGATTCAAGTTGATGATTTATTCTGCGTTTACTCTGAAGACCAATCGGGCGGCGACACTGAAGCAATAATTTCAATTAAGGACGTTCAAGAGTCTTTCAGTACGGCAGAAATTGCAAAATCTATTTATGACCCTTATTCGCCGGCAGTAGGCAGCAGATTAGAACCGGTTTTACACAGCGATTTTCAGCGCGGAATCTGGCACATAAAGAATCAAAAACGTTTACAGGCTCAAGAACGTAATAAAGATAATGTCTCGCTTGAAAGTCTTTCATCAGGAACAGGCCGCAAAAAACGACTCGAAAATGCCTCGACAGATCCGAAAAAAGTTATCAAGACTTACGGACTCAAGCCCAACGAGGAGAAATCTTTAATAAATGCTCACGTCAAAGCCTCGAAAGCAAGCAGCGCAAAAAATAAATATGAGGCCTACAAGAAAATTTCTGACGCAAATATAAATGATTATCTCGCAGCTTATAACACCGGAAAATATGCCCTCGATCAGTCAATGTATATAGAGGCTAGAGAATGGGCTTCTAAAGCACTTTTTGCAAATCCAAATTATAAACCGGCAAAAGACTTAATCGAAAAAATTGACAAGGGGAATTAATGATGACCAGTAAAAAATTTTTGTTATGTCTGACTCTTTCTATATTCTTTATGACGGCAATATCTGTAAACGCTGCCGAACAAGTTAGACTCGCTGTTATGCCGTTCTCCAGCAAAACAAATGAAGTCAACGAAGAGCAGACATCTTTTATTACTGATATGATAATAAGCGTTCTTAATTCGTCGCCGTCGATTTCTGTATTTGAGCGCGAAAGACTCAGCGTTATAGCTATGGAGCAGGGCTTTAATGCCGGAAGACTAAATCAGGCTTCAGCAGTAAAAATAGCGCAGCTTGCTTCGTGTAAATATATTTTGCTGGGATCAATCACGCAGATTACTCAACGATATTTAGATATTCGCAAGGCATCACGTTTTTTATTTGACACATATTATGAGCAGGACAGCCAAATGCAGGAGGCCTCAGCACATTTAGAAGCAAGATTAATCAACACTGCAACCGGTCAAGTTGTGTTATCGTTCTCTAAGAGCGGTAGTGCAATAATTTCGAGTAAGGACAAAAATTACTCCATTGATAAATTAATAAGGAACGCTATACAGTCAGCAGCTACAAGACTTTGCGATAATATTAGGGCATTACTTGCAAATGAGTCCGCCGAAATAATTTCAATCAGCAAAAATAATATTCGCATTAATCGGGGCAGCTCGTCAGGTGTAAATATAGGCTCCTTATATAAAGTCTATCAGGACGGCCAAGAAATTTTTGACTTAAACGGGAAATCTTTAGGGAAAAAAGTTATCAATCTCACTATATTACGCGTCGTCAATGTCAATAACGCATTCAGCACCGTTGAAATTTTTGCAGGAAATGACAAACAGACTCAGCAGCAAGGAAAAAAGCCGTCAAAATCTTCAAGAGTTCCGCAAAAAACTGTACCGGTTTTAATACGCGAGGGAGACAAAATCGAAGCAATATCGTTTTCTGAAGCCGAGAAAATTAATTTAGCCTCACAACGAATAGGAGAATAGACTCATGAAGAAAATTATATTTTTGCTGTTGATATTAGTTATGTGGCCGGCTCAAGTTATTTATGCCCAAGACGGTGCAGGAATCAGGCTCGGGATCGTTAAATTTTTGAGTCGTGCAGAAGGAGTCAGCGATAAACAAGCCGAAGCAATCGGAGATATTTTTACACGAATGCTCAATCAATCAAGCTCTATTACGGTTGTTGAACGTGATAGATTTGATGAACTAGCGAAAGAATATCAATTTGCCCAGTCAGGACGCTTTAAAGATGATGAAGTAATTCAACTAGGAAAAATTATAAGCTGCAAATACATGCTTATGGGTGCAGTTACTAATATGAGCAAGAAGACTAAAACGACAGATTTATGGCTTATAAGTGAGACTCGTCAAGCAATCACAGTTACTATTGATGTGCGCATTGTCGACGTTGAAACAAGCAAAGTTATTTACACATTGTCAGAAAACGGCAGCTCGTCGGGCAAAGAGTCAGGCTTTAATTTCTATGGATTCCAGACGAAGAATAATGATTTTTCCGGCCTTGAGATGGCAGCAATAACCGAAGCAATATCGCGGGCTGTGTTCAGGATTCGTGAAAAATTTGCGGGTGACTCTGTTCAAGTTATAAATATCGCCGCAAAAGAAATAGCCATAAATGCGGGTAAAAACTGGGGGATAACTCCCGGAATGTTATTTCAAGTCTATTCAGAAGGGAGAGAAATGATAAATCTAGACGGCACATCAATGGGCAAGAAAAGAACTATCCTCGCTATCTTGAAAATTACGGACGTTCAAGAAGATTTCAGCACCGCACAAATTATTAAGAACGGCGGCAAAAGCTCAAGTCTTCGCAAGGGGAACAGGGTACAGCCTATAACGCAGCAAGAGGCTGATACTCTCATTAAGCAAAAATTTTTCTCGGGTTCAAGCGGGAAGAAGAAATAATATTTTCAGAAAGGTACGTGTTAAAGATGTCAAATAGAAAGAAATTTTTTGCTTTAGTCGTAAGTGTTCTTATTTTCCTATTTGAAGGAAACTGCAAAGTATTTGCAATGACCCTTACTGTTACTAACAGCAGTCATGCAATTGCTGACTATGGCGATATTAAAAATGTAATGTGGGTTAATGGTAACGAAAATTTTAGTTTTACATTAACAGCTAGTGATTTAGTGGGTAGTGTAGTAGACTGGCGTTTGCCTGTATCTTTTGATCAAGCTGGGGCAAATGGTCAAGAAATGCAGCATATTAGCACGCTTAATTTTTCACATTCAGGCAATACAGCAACAATAACAGGGACTCTTCACCCAGATTCATATAGTCTAGGATTATCAATCATTGCAATTGACTTAGATTCTAATGGAAATGCAGTAGGCGATTCTCTGATAGCTCCTGCTCAATATAATGGCTATATTTATAATCGAGAACGTATAAATAATTATCCCACTCCTACACCTACACCCGACACAGATTCATCAACAACAGAATTAAACGTAGGCGTAATCACCCCTGTTGTGTTAAGTGATGACGTTCTCGAGCGCATCGCAAATAACATCAACATTGGCGTTAGCGAGCTTCACTTTTTGACCAGCAGAGATTTTTCAACCGCCATTCCTCCAGAACCTACCAACGCAATGAGAAAAGAAGTCAGCGATAACGGCTATGAATTTGCAGCCAAACTCAACACAATTAATGTATCTGAAGACGGCTGGTACGTTTTCCAAGTTACTGTCCCTGATGATTTAGTCGGTAAAAGTGTTAACGATTTAAGATTATTCTATGCGGAAGATTCTGACTTCGTTAATATTGCTTCTATGAAAGGAGTAAAAACGGCCTTCGGTTTTATGCCGATAATCAACGGAATCACAGGCGCATTTGAGGTCAGCGACTTTTTCGGAGTAGAGCTTGATACACTGCCGAAACAATTTTTAGCGACAATGTTTTTATCAGCAGGCAAGAGCTTAACTGTTTATGTTCTCAGGATTCTTCTTATGCTTCTCGGCGGGTGTAATTTAGGTCTTATAGGCGGAGGAGTTGTCCTCGTAGGCGGATTAATTGTATTCAAATTCTTTAGACGACACTAAAAATTTATAGGAGCATGAGATGAATTATTTGCTAGTTTTTTACACAAATGATGAAATCAGAGAAAAATCGCTTGCAAAGGGTGATCGTGTTAGTGTGGGCACAGGAGAAAATGACACGATTCATTTGCCGGATAATAGTCTTGAAGATAATCATTTAATTTTTCGAGCTACGGATGATAGCATAAATATTTTCTCAAAGACTCCATTTACTATAATGGGACATAAAGCAGTAAACAGAATATTATCAGCAGGCGACAACGTAATTATCACTGAACGCACAAGTCTTGCTGTATTAGAAAATTACTGTAATTGCGATAACATCATTTCGTTAAACAGACTAAATGAAATCAAAATAGGCAGATCCTCAAAGAATGATATTTGTCTAAAAGGTTTGCTTGTTTCTTCATCTCATGCCGTCCTCCATAAAAATAACGGTAAATGGACGATAAAAGATAAAAACAGTCATAACGGGATTTTTGTTGATGGCAAGCTAATTAATTCTACTGTTGAGCTTAATGACGGCGCAATAATTTTTATCGGCGGGTTTATTCTTGAATTTAGAGATAACACTTTGAGATTCAGGAATACGCCCGGCAATGTAATATTTTCTGCTGTTATTCTCCGTGCAGTTATGCCATCTTTCAATATTAAGAGGCCGCAGACATTATTTTATAGATCACCCAGAATAAGAAAAGCAGTAAACTCTACAGAAATCGAAGTCCTTGCACCGCCTAATACTGGGACTCGTCCGTCAATATCTTGGCTTTCAGTGTTGCTGCCTCCCGGTATGATGATTACTATTATGCTTTGTATAGCAGCTTTCACGAAAAACGCACATACGTTAATGTACACGCTTCCAATGTCGAGTGTCAGTATCATGATGGCCGTAATTAATTACAGAGGACAAAAAAAGAAGTGGCTGCAAATACAAGAATTAGCTAAGAAAAAATATAATGAGCATTTAATAGAGAAAGAAATTGAGATTATCAGATCCGAAACCGAGTATATTTCTGTCTTAGCTTCGATTAATCCCGGCATACTTGAGTGTATTTCTATAGCAAAAAATAGAGATCGCCGTCTGTGGGAAAGAACTATAAATGATTCAGATTTTCTTAATATACGTCTTGGAACGGGCGAATTTACTTCAAATGTGAATGTAAAGATTCCTAAGGAGCAGCTCGTTTTGGAGGAGAACCCTTTTTTGAAGGAAGCAGCAAAATTAAAAGCTAGACACGAAATTTTAAGCGGTATTCCTGTATGTCATTCATTTATGGAAGCTCCTATCACAGGTCTTGAAGGAACGCGGGACAGCGTGAAAAAAGTTGCATGGACAATTTTAATTAATATTGCGACTCATCATTCTTATGACGATGTAAAAATTGTGTGTATCTACCCTGAACGAGAAAAAGAGCAATGGGAGTGGATTCGCTGGCTGCCTCATGTGTGGAACTCAGAAAGAACACGGCGTTTTATGTCGTGTACGCTTGAAAATAAGGAAGATTCTTCTACACAACAGCGCAAGAAAAAGAGGCAGGACAAGACCGCACGCACATTACTTCGAGAACTCGCAGAAATTTTGAAGGTTCGCAGGCGTGATAATTCCGGTAATAATCGCGATAGTTTGCCGGAAACACCTTTTTATTTTCTTGTTCTTGCTGATGAAAATTTAGTAGAGAGCAGCGGAGAACAGTTTTTGCCGGAGTCTTCTGCGCTTGGATTTGCTGTATTATATGCTTACGGCGATATTCGCAAACTTCCCAAAGAATGTAACGCGATAATAAATTGCGGCGATATTCAGAACGGGATTAATGCTAATATTCAAATGACCTCAATAAATGAGAGCGGAAAAATTTTTATTCCAGACAGCATATACACGCAATTAAATATGGTAGAGAATTTTTCTCGTCAGCTTGCACCCGTTCGAGTTCAGACATCAGGGCGTTCTGGTGCAATTCCTTCAAAAGCGTTATTCCTTCAAGGGCTGGGAGTAACAAAAGTAGAAGATATAAATTTATTGCAGCGTTGGAAAAATAGCCAGTCTTATGCAAGTTTAGCAGTACCAATCGGATTTAAGGGAAATAGCGATATATTTGAGTTCGACGCTCACGAAAAATTTATGGGGCCTCATGGTCTTGTAGCGGGTACATCAGGAAGCGGAAAAAGTGAAATGCTCACTACTTGGCTGTTATCGTTAGCAGTTCATTTTTCGCCTGAAGATGTCAATTTTTTATTAATCGAGTTTAAGGGCAATGATTTATCAAATATTTTGCGGACTCTTCCTCATGTGGCCGGTATAGTCAGTAATCTTCAAGACGCTTCAAGCATTGAAAGGAGTTTACGTTCACTACGAGGAGAAATCGCGCGCAGACAGAGATTATTTGAGAGTGCTGAAGACTTAGCGACAAAGGCAATTTTTGAATATCAGAAATATCAGAAGGAGCACCCAGATAAAAATCTTGAGCCAATGCCTTATTTATTTGTAGTGGTCGATGAGTTTGCAGAATTTAAGAATCAATTTCCCGACCAAATGGCAGAATTTATTTCTATCGCTCGAGTCGGCCGCAGTCTTGGTTTATACATGGTACTTGCTACACAATCACCCGGCGGAATAGTTGCAGGCCAAGTGTCAGCTAATACAAAATTTAGAATATGCCTCAAAACCGCAGAAGTAGGAGAAAGCAAAGACATGATAGGCACTCCCGACGCATTTCATATATCATTGCCCGGACGAGCATATATAAAAGTTGGCAATAATGAAGTTTATGAACAAGTCCAAACATTTTACAGCAAAGCACCCTATTATCCGGAGCAAGGAAATAATAAACAGGTGTCAGAGATAAATTTAATTGAGATAAACGGCGAAAGAGTCAGCCCTGAAATATATGATAAAACTGTAAATCCTTTCGGCGATGTATTCAGCGAAGGTCAAGCAGTTGTTAATTATATAAATACTACGTCGGCAAATAATAATATTCATCGTGCAAAACCGATTTGGACTGAAGCATTACCGGAAATTTTAGATTTAGCATTACTGAATGAACGTTATAAAGATTTAGCGTTTAATAATTCTGCATGGGAGGAAGTTAATAGCGGCTTGTCGTTCATTGTAGGACTTCTTGATAATCCCGAACAACAGCGTCAAGAGCCTTTTATCTTGGACTTCATGAAAGACGGTCATCAAATTATATATGGTGCGCCTTCATCGGGGAAAACAACATTTTTACAGACTGCGATACTTTCAGCAGCGTTTTCATATACTCCGGCACAGCTTCAATTTTTAGTCTTTGACTTCGGGAACTGGGGAATGAAAATTTTTGAGGGTTTGCCGCATATGTTAATGGTTGCAGATCCAAACGATAAAGAGAAATTACAGCAGGCAGAAAATTATTTCTTGAACGAAATTGATTCACGCAAACGTCTTTTCGCCGAACAAGGTGTAGGAACATTAGACGCTTATCAACAAGTGTCAGGCAAAAATCTCCCTGCTATGTTAATTGCTGTTGATAATCTCGCGGCCTTAAATACTCAATATCCCGACATGCTTGACTCAATTATAAAAGTTGCTAGAGAAGGCGGAGGACTCGGAATTTATTTAATTTTGACCAGTACGGGCAGCTCAATGTTCAGAATAGATCAATTTATAAAGTCGAAACATGCGCTGCAGCTCACAGACCCGACAGAATACCGCGCGTTAGTTGGAGGCTCAGCACGTCAAGAACCGGGACACTTTCCGGGCAGAGGTTTTACAAAGGGGCCGTTAGAATTTCAGACAGCTTTATGTGTACGAGGCAATACAGAAGGCGAGCGCGTTATAAATCTTCGTGAGATATGTACATCAATGAAAAATTTATGGTCCGGCGAAAATGCATCACTAGAGGAAGCAGAAAACAGAGAAATAAATATTGACGATTTGAATTTCAGCGGCGAAAGTTTCCAGATCGGCATAAATAAAATATCTAAGCAGCCCGTTGAATTTGTATTCTCAGAAATGAACACATGCATAATTTCAGGAAAATCACGCGAGGCAATAAAAAATGTGCTTAGTCTGATAGTAAATGCAGTCTCCCGCGAATTTGATAACAGCGTTTATATTTACGAGACAGGCGACGAAATTAAATCTCTATATCCCGATTGTATTTACGTTCATGACTCTGAAGGTGCAAACGCTTTAATCTCACAGATTGCCGATGAATTTGACAGACGCTGTAATGACGATGAAGCTACTAATTTTCAGCGCATAATTTTCTGTATTGATAATTTTCTCGGGTTTTATCGTGGAATCTCGCAGGAAAGCGCAGACATTCTCGAAACTCTCACACGCAGCGGGGCAGATTTCAACATTCATTTATACATTTTTAGCAGCAGTGAAGATCTTGCGTTCTTGAACATGTTTAAAGACAGCATAAGACCGTTTAATAATTGCTTGAATAATGGTAATGCCCTTATTGCAGGAGGCAGCATTAATGAATATATAGCGTTTAATAATCTGCATCAAGAAACCGATATGATTTTTTCTGACTCGGAAGGCTGCTTAATACATGCCGGAAAAGTTACAGCTTTGAAATTTGCTAAGGCAGGTGCTCAATAAATGGCGAAAGAACCTGAGACAGTGATTATTACTATCGGATATTACGAGAAAAATATTTTTGTTGATATGGAAATTCCGGCCGATGTTCCTGTTAATGTCTTGAAAGATAAGATTTTGGAGATACTTAGAAATATGTACGAGGGAATTTTTACAGGATGGAATGAATATAATATCGCGTTCAACAATCGTTTTTTACATGATGATGAGACTTTAATCAGCGCAGGATCATACGAGGGGAGCTGTTTATATGTCTCTAAGAAATAATAAGGTTCGGGCTTTATTCCCTGATAGTTTTATGGGAATTAAAGATATACACAAAATTTATTTATAAGGAGGTGAATTTATATGCCGGAGATTCAATTAACACCTCAACTGCTGAATTCGGAAGCTGGCAAAATGGACACTCATAGAGAGAATCTGACAGGAATCGTCAATCAAATTCAAACTCTTGTTAACGAGCTTCAAAGCGGTTGGCATGGTAAAGCACAGCAAGCATTTGTCAACAGCTTTACTGAGAAGAAAAAGGTTTATGACAAATTTGCTGAGGATATGCTCACTTTTTCAACATTCATGAAGAATTATGCTGCTGCTATGGAAAATGCCGACGCTAGTGCAACATCTGGCTTGAACTTCTAGTAATGGTGTCATTTTTTGCGTAATAGTAAAGGAGGTGAATTTAATGGCAGCTGATATTCTCTTAACGCCTGAAAATTTAGAGTCTGAAGCAACAAAGCTTTTAGGTCAGAAATCGAGTCTTGACAGCATGTTTCAACAAATCGCTAATCTTATAGCAGGCTTGATTGAGCACTGGCACGGTGAAACGCAGCAGGCTTTCACTGATAGCTTCAATCAGAAGAGAACTGTATTCGATAAGTTTTCGCAGGATATGGAGAGCTTTGCAAAGTTTATGCAGAAATATGCCGGTGATATGAGAGAGCTTGAACAGGGCAATAAGGGCATCGCCAGCAAATTAGGCGCGTAATTGTTACAAGGGGCGGGGACTCACTCTCTGCCCTCAATAAAAAATGGAGGTTATATATTTATGGAAGTCAATTTTTTGCGTGTAACAGCGAAAGAATTATTTTATACGGCCGTAATGCTGCAATTAAGCCGGCTTGTGAATATCGTCTATGATTTTCCGGCAGATAATGCAAAATTTGAGCAGGAACTCAACGAAGCAAGAAGCACCCTCCGGAAAAAGAAATTACTGACAGAGAGCGCGCGTAACGGGATAACTCTTGATACTTCATTATGCACGTGTGCCGCGTTTTGTGCCGAGCCTGAAAACTGTGAAGTAATCGATGTAAATAATTATTACGCTACTATTTATACTGCATCAAATTTTTACATGTTATTAGAGCGCGGTTCAGGTGATGAACTTCTCGCGGCGTGGTTCCTGAGCAAAGAAAATCTTGATAACTATATCGACTCGAAAATTAATGAGTCATCACAAAAGGAGGTAAACGAAAATGGCTAAATTGAGAGATTCTAACGGCAGAATTGTTATCGACGAGGCAGAAGCAGAAGCAGACGCAAAGAAAATAGAGCTGGCAAGAGCAAAACTTGAGGAGGCCCGCAGTTTTTTAGACCGTGCAAAACTTGATTCAAATCGTATGCATGGTGATACTTTGACAGCGCTTGAGGAGGTTTACTCTAAACTTTCTAAAGATTTCAATACTTGGGAAGAGCGGTGCACTTTGACAGCGAAATATATTCGTGCTGTTGTAAATAAATATCAGCGCATAGACAGGGAGTACGCCCAAAAAATAGCTAATCGCGGTCATTCTTCAGGCGGCAGAAATGGCTAAATAACAGGAGGTTTTATAATGGCAGCTACAATAATAAATGTGCAGGCTATCCAAGACAGCATTAACAGCGCAAATAGGTACATTGACGAACAAAACGCTTCTCTTAGCGACATAAATAACACAATAAATTCCATGACTGGAGTATGGGAAGCAGAAGATCAAAAAATGTACGCCGAACAATTTAATTCAACGCAAAAAAGGATCGAGACTTTCAATCAGGGCGTAAAAGAGTCTCTGGACGCTATGAAAAAATATGTAGATGACTGTGTTGCAATTGATTCACAGACAGCACGCGATCTAAATAATGTCAGCTGGTAATTATGAAGGAGGTATTTTCTCATGCCAAAAATGCAGATTGTTACAGACGAAATGCTCAACAGGGCAAATAAAATCGGACAAGATACAACAAATATTCTTGAGAAACAAAACATGGTTACTGACCTCTTCAGGAATATGGGAAGAAATTTCAGCGGAAAAATTCCGTCGTTAATGACTCAACACATGTTGGGCATGGATAAAGAATATAAGACCATGAACGGCATATTAACGAACTATAAAACTTTTCTCGAAGACAGTGCGCATAATTACGAATGGAAAGAAGACGAGTTAGCGCGCTTTGCTGCATCATTAGGGAATCCCGGCGCAAGTTCTTCAAGCTCAAACGGTGCTTCAAGTTCAGGCACTACAGGTACAACAGGCACAAATAATAACAATAACGCAAATCCTTCGAGTTATACTCCGCCTTCCGGTACTGTTGCAACACAGGCAGATAATGATAAATGGGGCTGGAACACTGAAAATTTGCCGTTCTCGCATAATACTCCGGATATGTCTTCAGGAGCTTATAACCGCTCAAATGCTTCTGTAAACGTAAACACGAGAGAATTATATAATGGTTGGGCTAAAGAAAATCGCGTTAATTGCGTTTATTATGCAAGAGCAAGATATTTAGAAATTAACGGCGGCGATCAATATCCGTTTTTTGGTAAACACGTTTATGATCCTGAATATATAAAAAATGGTAATTGTGTTGTACGTTTTGACGGCCATAGCGTGTATGTTGAACATTATGACGCAGCTAACAATGTTGTATGGTTCTCTGATTCAAATATGGGCAGTCATCCGGATGGAGCACTTCAAAGCATGTCATTTGAAGATTTCAAAAAGTTTAAAGGCGGGTTTCAATACGCTGAAGGCATTGTTTAAGGAGAGTAAAAGATGTCCGCGAATTTAATTATATTTGAGGGTCAATACATGGCCGACCAAATGCGCAATATCGACAAAGCTAAGAATCTCACAGAAGAGGCTATAGAAATTCTCAAGAAAGCCAGTCAGCACAGAAATTGGCAGTGCAACGAGAGAGCAGAAATCGATAACAGCCTAAATACTATTTCAAACAGGCTTAATCGGCTCGATATGGGAATAATAAGAACCGGCAACGCATTGGGCAGAGGTTTTGTAAGTGTTACAGAGCTTGAAAAACGTTCGGAAAATCAAGCCAATACACTGTCAAGTAATCTGCAAAATAATTATGGGGTTAACGCGTCGAACAGAAATACAAATAATAATTCTTTGCTGCCTGTAACAATAATTCCTGCAATCATAGTCGGTAAAATAACTGTTGCAGCGTTGATTCAATGGTTTAGGGAACTAATGGAAAGAATTAGACAATTTTGGGAGAATTTCAAGAATAGGAATAATCAGCCCAATTCTAATAATAATGTTACGCCGACTCCTGCCCCTAAACCTGATAACAGCCCGACACCTGCGCCCGCACCTAAAACAGAGCCGACGACAGACACTGTACCGCAAAGTAACGAGACAACACAGCAAACTATATGGAACTTTTTTAAGGATAAAATCGGCAATGAATATGGCGTAGCTGCATTAATGGGTAATCTTCAAGCAGAAAGCGGACTTAATGCTAATAATCTCCAAAATTCTTATGAAAGTTCGCTTGGAATGAACGATAATTCTTATACGCAAGCAGTTGACAGCGGTTCATACAATAATTTTGTAAACGATTCCGCAGGTTACGGGATTGCTCAATGGACTTATTATTCACGTAAACAAGCACTTCTTGATTTTGCAAGAGAAAAAGGTACATCTGTAGGCGATCTCCAAACTCAAATGGAATTTCTCTGGAAAGAGTTATCAGAGAGATATACAGGCGTGTTGAACGCGTTGAAAAATGCGTCTTCAATCAGAGAAGCAAGCGATGTTGTCCTTAAAGAATTTGAGAGACCCGCAAATCAATCAGAGAGCGTATGTGCATATAGAGCAGGTCAAGGCGAGAATTTTTACAATGAAATGCATACTGTATAAAATTGTGTGCTTTTAGGAGATTTTAATATGTCGGCAAATTTAATAATATTTGATCCCGCCTACATTGACGAGCTCGTAAGAAATATAAATAAAGCTAATACTCTCATTGATGAAGCAAAAAGCTCGTTAAAGAAAGCAAGTTCTCATAATGGCTGGCGATGTCCTGAAGTAAGAGATATAACCGAGAATATTAATAATATATCATCAAAATTAAGCAATCTCGATCGCGGACTGTCAGCCACTGCACACACCCTCAGTAGGGGACAGCGACAATTTCAAACGCTCGAAACTCGTTCTGACAGACAAGCACAAAAGTTATCGGAAAATTTACGGGATAGATATGGGTTTAGCGCTTCAAATCGTGAAACAGGCGAAAAAATAAATTTACCCGTTACAGAAGTTCCCAAACAGGAAGATAATTTTTTCGTGAAAATCATAAAGGGTACAGTAAAAAATACAATTCTAGGTTTAGGGAGTGTAATGGGTCTAGCAGTAGGAGCTATATCTAATGGCATAAATAAAGCCGCTGAAGGATTCTTGACTGATGTAAAAGACGCGGTAATAACTCCTATGGTCAATATATTTCAAGCAAGTTATTCAATAGTTAGACCCCCTTATGATGTTGCGCAAAATCTATTGAAAATAACGAAGAATTCCGCATCGCTATTATTGAATGCCGTAACTTTGGGCGGAGCAGCAAAATTAGCTAATACTGATCCGAGTAAATTATTGTCAGTAGCAGTAGGTGATACAAATATTTCCAGTGCTGCTGATTTATTTATAAAAGGTGATAAATTTGTACTTCAGAATGCAGATAATATAAGTGATATTATTAATGCTGTTGATTCTGCAAATTTTTCGATTATTGGAGCACAAAATTTAACCGCACAAGATCCAGAAGCATTTAAAGCAAATATGAATAATGTTGTCGGACTAGTTACTGAAGCAGCGGCTCCTTTGGGTCTCGATCAAACTATATTGCAGGGCGTGCAGGGTGCTTTGAGCGGTGCTAAAGACGGCGCAACAGCGGGTTATGATATTGCTAATGTATTATGCAGCTTATTAGGGTTATGATTACAATAAATTTTTCATGCAAATCAACAATAGGCTTAGTTCGCAAAAATAACGAGGATAATTTTTATTGCAACGGAGAAATGTTAATCTCACAAGAAAATTATTCTCTGAATGGATTTGCCCGAACTCCCTGTATCTTTGCTGTTTGTGATGGTATGGGAGGAGAATCTAACGGCGAATTAGCTTCATTAACGGCTGTAAATGTTCTTGATGAATACGCCGAAAATATCAAACTCGCTGCTTTATCATCTAAAAATGTTGATGAAACTGTGCAATTATACATATCTGCTGCAAATAAAAAAATTTGCAATGTTATGCGCGAAAACTCTTTTCGGATGGGGACTACGTTAGCTCTTGTTGTTATTGCAGGTGATTTTATCAGAGCATATAACATCGGCGATTCAAGAATATATAAAGCGCAGAACAATATTTTATCTCGTATTTCAGAGGATCATACTATAGCAGATCAGAAAATTAAAATGGGACTGCTTACACAAGAACAAGCGAGACACGACAAAAGCAAGCATGTATTAACCCGCTGTCTTGGAATTTTTGAGCATGAAATGATTTTAACGCCTTATGTAGTCCCCCCGTTTGTTGTAAATGATAATTTGCGTTTGCTGTTGTGCTCGGATGGATTAACTGACATGCTTTCAGATTCACAAATACGAGACATAATATTTGCAAATAAAGATACTCGAACAACTGCTAATGTTCTTATTAATGCAGCACTTCATAACGGCGGACGAGATAACATAACTTGCATAATAATAGATATTCAGAATAAAGGAGAAATAAATTAATGGCTGACATAAAAGAATATGAACCTCTTTGGGGATCATGGTACGTAGATGAAAAGCTCGGTGAAGGCTCGTACGGAAAAGTCTACAAAGTTCATAAACAGGAATTTGGCAGAACTTACGAAGCAGCAGTAAAAATTATCTCTATTCCTCAAAATGATTCTGATATTATTCAGGCAAAAAGCGAGGGACTTAATGATGAGTCTGCACGGAGCTATTTTCAAGCATTTGTTACGGATATTATTCAAGAAGTTGATTTAATGAGTGCTTTTCGCGGTAATAGTAATATCGTCTCTCTTGAGGATCACAAAGTAATCGAGCGCAAAGATAAAATCGGCTGGGATATAATTATTCGTATGGAGCTGCTCGAAACTCTTTCAAGTTATATCGCAAAGAAACCCCTGACTCAAGCTGAAGTTATTAAATTAGGGATTCACATCTGCAAAGCATTGGAACTCTGCGCAAAGCATAATACTATACACAGAGATATAAAACCTGATAATATTTTTGTTTCTCAATACGGTGAATATAAATTGGGCGATTTTGGAATAGCAAGACAAATCGAGCGCACAATGTCAGGACTCTCGAAAAAAGGTACATATCAATATATGGCTCCTGAAGTCTTTAAGGGTGAAGAATATGGCGCTTCAGTAGATATTTATTCGCTTGGTATAATAATGTATCGTTTCTTGAATAAAAATCGCGCTCCTTTCTTGCCTGAATTTCCAAATCCAATAACTCCGCATGATAGACAAGAGTCACTACAAAGACGTATGCTTGGCGAACAGTTGCCGGCCATAAAGGGAATTAATGAAGAGTTAAATTATATAGTTCTCAAAGCATGTGCATATAACAAAAATGAACGCTTTAAGAATGCCTCAGACATGAAATCATCTCTGGAAGCTCTGCAAAATTATGACTCTGATTCGCTTATGCCCGTTTATGATTCAAATGAAGATAATGCAGATAATACAGATAATTCATATGTTGAGAATACTAATTTTCATGAATACACAAATGATCGAACACAAATTATTTTCTCAAGAAAGAATATATCAGAAGAGCAGCCGGCCGAAACAGTTGAATCTCAAATAAAAATTCCTGACAGAATCATGAAAAAATTAACTCTCTCTAGCTCTATATTATGGTTATTGATGGCTGGATTGACATTTTTTAGCAGTAAAACTTGCGATATTTTTGCATTTTTGCCCATTTACGTTTTATGTGGAGCTCAATCTATCTTGAAATTTGAGAATAAGGCCGCAAATTATTTATCGATTATATATTTTGGTTGTTATTTATTATTCAGCATGTTAATAGATTTCCAGTTATTTGATTATTCAGCATTGATATTTATTTTGTCATTGATGGCTATTACTTCTTCGCGCGAGAAAAAATTTCAAATTATATATTCTATTTCCATGCTGGTTGGTGCGGTAATTATAGCTTTATTATTTCTTAATACAAGCAGAATGACTCATTACACATATGTTTCTGGGGCTGCTGCGATACCTTTTTTGATGTTATTGATTTTGCCTGTGTCGATGTTATTGGGTGAGTCAAATAATTTTTCGCTAAAAACTGACATTGGACTTGCATTATTAATTTCTCTGCAATTTTTTAACATTATAGCGATGATAATTTACGTAGCCGGATATACAAAATATAGTGAGATTTTATATTATGTTATTAGTGCTAATTTTCCCGGAATTTCTCAAGAGCGTTTTTCGTGGCAGTTATACGGATATTTTGCAGGGACTATAATTCAATTTTTGTCATTTACTTTGCTATTAATAATTGCTATAACGAGATTTATTCCCGGACATTTTTTACACACGTTCAATGTGAAGCGTAAAAATAAATTTCTCATGTTAATTATCAGTGCAATATTAGTCGAAATAATAATATTTTCAGCCATGTAGTCAACGCACTTAATTTGTTATATCCAGTTAATTTATCGCGCTTATATAATTCGTTCTGCCTGCCCGCCACCTGTTGTGATAAAGTAAAGTTGTAACAGAAATGGCTAATAAAATACGACCTCACAAGGAAATATTTTAAATGGGCAAGCATTACGAAAAAATTTATCCAATGAAACGCAGGAAAAAAGTTCCACTCACTGATAATCAGAAAGTATATAAATCATATAGTCTCCCGCTTATAGAAACTCACATCAAAATTTTATAATTACATTTTCTTTGATATGTGGGTTATATAATTTACAATGTCATGCATAAAAATTTACTTTCCGAAAGCGTTTATTATAGAACAAAAATTTTCACGCGCATTCAACACAAATCAGATACTGAAAGGAGAGAGCTTTTTTCAGCATTTAGCCTGCTATGGTCATTAGATACTGTGAATATAGTCATCAAAATTTTGTGTAATTATAAAATTGAATCCCTGCAAATTTTAAGATATGGTTATTATAAAATATTGCCGTGTTTAAATTTTTCAGGAGGTCGAAGCTATCACGTTACAAGAAATAAAAATCGGCACGCGCGGAAGTATTTTAGCTCTTGCACAAAGTAAAATAATCGCAGATAAAATTTCGCAATCTTGGCCGGACTTGCAAGTTAAGATCATAACTATCACGACTCAGGGCGATACAAATATGACAGCTTTCACGAGTTCAGCACCCGGCATTAAAGGCTTGTTCACACAGGAAATCGAGCAGGCACTATCGAATCATGAAATAGATTTTGCAGTTCACAGCCTGAAAGATTTACCAGTTCAGGAAAATTTGAATCTCCCTATAATCGCATATTCAAAGCGCGGAGACCCTAGAGACGCTCTAATCTTGAACGAGGACTCATGCACGAAAATTTTAGCTTCGTCATCGTTGAGAAGGCGTTTACAGCTCGAAAAATTATATCCTGACTCTAAAATTATACCGGTCAGAGGCAATATTAATACGCGAATCAAGAAACTTGACAACGAAAAAATTTTTTCCGGTCTTGTCTTGGCTGCGTCAGGTCTTGAGAGATTGAATCTCACTGACAGAATCACAAAAATTTTCAGCGTAAATGAAATAATGCCCGCACCCGGTCAAGGCGTTATAGCTTGTCAAGGCGTTAGAGGCCGAAATTATAATTATCTCGAATGCGTCAATGACAAAGACTCTCAAGATTGCTCACTCGCCGAAAGAAGTTTTGCGCGCGCACTCAATGCAGGTTGTAACGTTCCCGCCGGAGCATATGCAGAAATTCATGATAACATTTTGACTCTCAGGGGCTTATACATTGATAACAACAAAATTTTTCATAGCGGGACTCTTTCGGGCTTGAGAAGTGAAGCAGCTATAATCGGCGAAAATTTAGCAAGGGAGATTTTATCATGAATGTTTACATAGTCGGAGCTGGCCCGGGAGATTCAGGTTTATTGACTCTCAGGGCAAGAGAAATTATTAACCGCGCTGAAGTAGTAATTTATGACAGACTCGTAAGTGATTCTATTCTTGCTATGATACCGGAAAACGCAGAATTAATCGACGCAGGCAAATCTTCAAGTTGTCATAAACTTTCACAGCGTGAGATCGAGTCATTAATCATCAAGCACGCTAAAACAGGAAAAATTACAGTCAGACTCAAAGGCGGAGACCCCTTTTTATTTGGGCGCGGAGGTGAGGAGGCCGACTCGTTAATCAAAGCAGGAATAAATTTCGAGATAGTGCCCGGTGTAAGCTCTGCTCTTGCTGTTCCTGAATGGGTGGGGATTCCTGTAACTCATAGGGATTATTGCTCAGGACTAAATATTTTCACTGCTCATGACAGAAATAATTTGCTGCCTGACTTTACGCGAACGACAAAAATTTTTCTGATGGGGGTCTCTCACTCTAAAGAATTGCAGGATAAATTATTGTCAGAAAATTTGAGTCCTGACACGTCATGCGCAGTAATCGAGAACGGCACAACTTCACGAGAAAGAATTATACGCACGAAATTAAATAATTTGCACGAGTCAATT
>JAFSXS010000067.1 GCA_017443945.1 Synergistaceae bacterium | reverse complement strand
TTTTGACCTAGCAAGCTGAATCTCATCACGTTTCAGTCGAGCTTCCTTTAATGAAATATGTGGATAAGTACCGAGTGATAATTGATGCTCTTTTTTATTTTCCCAGTAACGGAAAATCCAATATTTACGCCCTGAAGGATCGATACGAAAATATAAGCCTCGTTCATCACGAATCATGTAACTTTTTTCGCGGGGTTTTGCTCCCTTGATTGAAGACTCGTAAAGCATAATTGCAACTCCCCTCATTCTCAACCGTATAAAAATAAAACATAAAAATTTCTTTCTACGGTTCTTTATACGGTCATAATTAAATTTTAATAAGTTTTGTTAATGTTTAATGGAGTAATAATAACACAAAAGCCCGCTTTATTGCAGGCTTTATATCTTCAACAGATTGTATCTGATTATATTCTGGTGGAGATAAGGGGATTCGAACCCCTGACCTCTTGAATGCCATTCAAGCGCTCTCCCAACTGAGCTATATCCCCAATTAAATTTTCGCACAACATGTGGCATTATATGCGAAAATATTATATTCTGTCAAGAATCAAAGAAGGAGGAAATTTTTTCATGAACGAAACTATCCGCACTATACAACAACGACGCAGTATCCGCAAATTTAAATCTGACATGCCATCACACGAAAATATCGACGCAATTATTAACGCAGGACTCTTCGCAGCAAACACACACGGTAAACAAGACCCCATTATAATCGCCGTAACTAATAAAGATTTGCGCGACAAAATTTCACTCGATAATTGCAAAATTGGCGGCTGGCACGAAAACTTTGACCCGTTCTATAATGCTCCAGTCATATTAATCGTTCTTGCAAGTCAAGATTGGCCTAATCGAGTTTATGACGGGAGTCTAGTAATTGGTAATATGATGTTAGCTGCTTATTCACTCGGACTCGGAAGTATCTGGATCCATAGAGCTAAACAGGAATTCGAGTCAGATTATTATAAAAATTTACTGGCAAAATTAGGAATCACCAGCAATTATGAATGCATCGGACACTGTGCAATAGGCTGAAATCCCACCCGCAGCACCTCGCAGAAATGGCCGAGTAATAAATCATGTTGATAAGAACTGCAAAATTAAGCGACCTCGACGAAATTTCACGTGTAGAATCTGCTTGTTTCCCTGAGTCAGAGGCTGCAACGCGTGAAAGTTTTGCACAGAGACTAAAATTTTTCGCAAATCACTTCTGGTTGATGTTCAATGACGATAATAAATTAATTTCGTTCGTTGATGGGTTCGTTACTAATGAGCGCAATTTAAATGACTCCATGTACTCGCACGCAGAATTTCACGACGAAAACGGCAAATGGCAAATGATCTTCGGGGTTAATACTCTTCCTGAATATCGCAATAAAGGCTATGCAGGCAAATTAATCCAGCGTGCAATAAATGACGCAAAATCACAAAATAGACTCGGACTCGTTCTTACGTGCAAAAATAGACTCGTGAAATATTACGCTAAATTCGGATTCATCAACGAGGGCAAAAGCACTTCCACTCACGGCGGAGTCGAATGGAATCAAATGAGGCTCACTTTTTAGCGCAAAAAAACCCCTGCCGTTATTGACAGGGGAATAAATTTTTTCTCTATGCTTCCGTAAATTTGCGGCGTTCTTTGATTCTTGCTGCTTTGCCGCTTAACTTGCGGAGATAATATAATTTTGCGCGTCTGACTTTGCCCTGACGCTGTACTTCGATTTTGTCAATTGAAGGACAATGTACCGGGAAAATTCTTTCTACGCCGACTCCGTTTGAGATTTTGCGCACTGTAAATGTCTCGTCAAGTCCTCCGTGCTGCTTTGCTATTACTATGCCCTCGAAAACCTGTATACGTTCGCGGGTACCTTCTTTAATTTTTACGTGTACTCTCAGAGTGTCGCCCGGCCTGAAATCCGGTAAAGCTGTCTCTCTGTAGTACTTCTTCTGAACTAGATCTACTGCGTTCAACTTAATAATGCCTCCCAATAAATATTTAACGTTTCCCTAATAACCTATCTAAAGCGGTTCCGATTAATATATTCAACGGAACATTTAAAGCCGTCTCGTAAATATAACCTGCTATGCCGCCGAAATTATCAAGCCTGCTATCATCATCAGCAAACAAGAATAAAATTTCTCCGTCATGTTCAAGGCACCTGCGCTTAACTTCAAGACTATGAAGCAAATTATTTCTTGATCCTGCATGAATCTTAACGAGTAAAATATTTTCACTCTGCAGCCTTGAAATATTCCCGATAATTTTTGCGTCGGGGTATAAATTTTTTAATTTCTCGCGCAGATCATGATTATTTGCGATTATATAATATCTGCCCAAGTCATAAGCCCTGCATAATTCATCAAGTCCGAATAAATTTATATTCTCGTTATCAGCAATTACAGCAAGACTCACTTTTTCCGACAAATAATCACGTATTGAAGCCCTCGAAATCAAATCCGGCCTGCGAGTCAATGTGCGGTTGACTGCCTCACGCCTACGCCAGCGAGAAATTTGCTTATCGTTGCCGCTGGTTAAAATTTTCGGAACCTCTTCGCCTTCCCACGAGAACGGCCTTGTATAATTTGGGTTGTCAAGCATTCCTCGATAAAAAGAGTCCTCGATCACAGCTTTATTTTTGCCGACAACACCCGGAACAAGCCTCGACATCGCGTCAATTATCAACATTGCGGGAATTTCTCCCCCTGTCAGAACGCAATCACCTATAGAAATTTCTAAATCTACATATTTTTGCGTAAATCTTTCGTCAATGCCCTCATAATGTCCGCAGATTATAATAACTTGATCCTGATGCGCCAGTGTCTCAATAATTTCCTGACTGACTAAGACCCCCTGTGGCGAAGGAAAAATTACGAACGGTTTAGAATCTCCGTGAGTCGCGAAGTTTAATGCGTCCTTCAATTGCGGAGCTGCATACAACATCCCGCCAGAACCGAACGCATAATCATCTAATTGTTTATAATTTCCCCGTCCGAAATCGCGCAAGTTCACGACTTCAAGGCCGACAAGCCCATTTGTTACAGCACGTCCCGGAATGCTTGTTGTCAGGAAATTTGCGAATAATTCCGGGAATGCCGTTATTATGCTTACGTTAATTATTTAGTCCTCGACGATGTCAACATCAACCCTTTCACCGGCCTTGACTGCTGCCGCTTTGGCCAACAGCCGGATAGCGTTGATCGTTGCTCCCCTCTTCCCGATTACTCGCCCCACGTCCTCATGGGCAACCCGAATCAGGATTTTATTTCCGCC
>JAFSXS010000066.1 GCA_017443945.1 Synergistaceae bacterium | reverse complement strand
TTCATTTGCGCACTACCCAAAATTTTTTTCCTGTTGATTATTATGAATGCTGGAATAAATTTATAAATATTTTTTCATACATTGAGGCGATAACGGCAATAAAAATTTTCACGCAAAAATTATCGCGATACAAAAAATTTTTTCTCTGTTAATTATTATGAACGCTGGAATAATTTAATTTTTTCGTAGTTGTAAATGTAGTTGTAAATTATGAACCATTAAGAAGTGAAATTGTTAATAAATACTTTATCACAATATAATTTTTTCGCAGGCACATTAATTATATAATATAAGCAAATAAATCGAGAGGAGAAAATTTTTTATTCACCATGAAAGTTATTCTTAAATCAGACGTAAATAAATTAGGCAGATCAGGCGCATTAATCGAGGTCAGCGACGGTTACGCACGAAATTTTTTACTGCCTAAGAATCTCGCAATCGAAGCAACACCAGGCAAAATTTCAGAATGGAAGGCAGAACAGGCACGACTCAAGGCCAAGAACGAAAAATTACACGCTGAAGCACTCGAATTACAGAAAAAATTGCAGGGACGCTCAGTAACCATAACCGGCAAAGCAGGCGACAACGGAAAATTATTCGGAAGTATCACAGCAGCACAGGTCGTCGAAGCTCTCGAGTCTCAGCATGGACTGAAAAATTTTGATAAACGCGATGTCAAGCTCGATGAAGTAATCAAGAACGCAGGAGATTATAAATTTTCCATAAAACTTTTTGCGGGCGTTCAAGCTGATATGATTTTGTCGGTGAGCGTCAATTAATGCCTGATTTCAGAGTCCCCCCCCGTAGTATCGAAGCAGAACAGGCAGTAATAGGAGCGTGCATTCTCTCAAAAGAGGCTCTCGGTTCGGCAATAGAAATTTTAAGCGCAAACGATTTCTACGACCCGAACAATAAAGCAGCTTTTGACACACTCGTAAATATGTACGTGAGTGATAAGCCCGTCGACGCTCTGACATTCTCGGAAGAATTAAAACGTTTGGGAATCTTTGACAGACTCGGGGGGCAGCCGTTTCTTGCTGAATTAATTTCTCTCGTAACATCGACCGCAAACGCCTCTTATCACGCAGAAATTATCAGGGAACGCGCAATTAAACGCAGACTCATCGAGGCAGGCAACGCAATAATAAATCTCGCCTACAACGAGCAGAAATCAAGCCGCGAAATAATTAACGAAGCAGAAAAATTAATCTTTGAGGCAGCAGCAAATAAAAGCTCGTCGGAATTTGTGAGAGTCAGTGAGTTATTAGCGCCCGCTTTTGTAACGATTGAAGAACGCTACAAGCAGACAGGGAGTCAAATGGCGGGATTCTCGTCAGGTTTTCACGATTTAGACGCAATAATAGGAGGTTTCCAGCCCGGAAGCTTGAACATCATCGCCGCACGTCCTTCAATGGGAAAAACTGCACTGGCTGTAAATATTGCTCAATTCGGCGGGGACGGTGCAAATTTACCCGTTTTGATATTCAGTCTCGAAATGTCAAGCGAACAGTTATTAATGCGAATGTTAGCAGCTGAATCAAATGTTAATCTCTCGCAAATTTATACGGGAACAATGGGCAAAGATACTTTCAGGGCATTAACCGAAGCGAGCGCAGAACTCAGCAAGAAAAATATTTATTTGAACGATGACTCGAATTTAACGACTCTTGATTTCCGGACTAGGTGCAGAAGATTCAAGACTCGACATCCTGATTTAGCACTGGTTGTTATTGATTACCTGCAATTAATGAGCACATCAGAAAAACGAGTCAATGACGGAAGACAACAGGAAGTTGCAGAAATTTCCAGAATGCTCAAGGCCGCTGCAAGAGAGTTAAAATGTCCGGTTATAGCTTTGTCTCAGTTATCGCGAGAGTCAGAGAAACGCACGGAGAAGAAGCCGCAATTATCAGACTTGAGAGACTCAGGAGCTATCGAACAGGACGCAGACACCGTTATATTAATTTTTCGCGAGGACTATTACAAGGAAAATGAACAAAACGAGGAAGTCAACAGCCTTGCAAATATTAGAGTCGCTAAGAACCGCAACGGCAGAACGGGAACGTGTGATTTAATTTTTCAGAAGGAAATAACGAGATTCGCAAGTTATGCAAAATCATAAAAAATTTCCCCCGGCTTTGTGTGAGTCAGGGGAAAAAATTTATTCATTCCTTAGAGCTACAATCGGATCCAAATTTGAAGCCTTCCACGCAGGCCAGAACCCGAACAAGACTCCCACGAACGCAGAGAATCCAGCAGCAATTATTATTGATTGCACCGATATAACCGTAGGCCAGCCCAAAAAATGTGTTACAGCATGTGAGATTCCGACTCCTCCGCTTATTCCTATTGCACCGCCTAAAAGCGATAATACAACAGCTTCAGTCAAAAATTGGACTCTCACGTTTGAAGGTCTTGCGCCGACAGCCATTCTGATTCCGATTTCGCGCGTTCGTTCAGTTACTGAGACTAACATTATGTTCATTATGCCTATGCCGCCGACCAGCAAAGAAATTGACGCTACTGCACCCAAAAGCGTACTCATTACGTTAGCGGTACTTGTTGCGTTTTCTTGGACTTCTGTTAAATTTCTGATGTTAAAATCGCTTTCGACTCCTTCTGTTAATTTATGTCTCTGGCGCAAGATAGATTCTATTTCCTGTTGTGCTGCATCGAGAGAGTCTTTGTCCCTTGCCTGAACGTTAATGCGTCTTACGTTGTCAGCTCTCGGCCCTGAACGTGATAATCTTCTCTGCGCGGTCGTAACGGGAACTAGAATAAAATCGTCTTGATCCTGCCCCCATGAGTTTGCGCCTTTCTTGCTGGTCATTCCGACAATTTTAAATGGTATGCTGCGGATTCTTATTGTCTCGCCGATTGGGTTAGAATATCCGAATAATTCTTTTGCGACGGTCTGACCGATTACACAAACTTTTGCAGCGCCTTTAACGTCTTGATCCGTGAACATTTCGCCGTCTGAAATTGACCAGTTGCGAATCTCTAAAATATCGGGTGTGCTTCCTAATATGCTAGTGTTCCAGTTTGAATTTCCGTAAATAATTTGTCCGGATGCGTTTACTTCGGGTGCGGTGTGTGCGATTGCGAAACCTTCAGCGGCCAAGGCGTTAGAGTCAGCTAGCGTTAAAGAATTTCCCGAACCTGCTGCGCCTCTTGCTCCTGTTGAATTTGGCGGTGCTGGCATGACGATAATTAAATTTTGACCGAATCCGGCTACAAAACTTTCTACCTGCTGTGCTGTTCCGCTTCCGATAGCTACCATTGTGATGACGGCTCCGACTCCTATTATGATTCCCAGCATTGTGAGCAAAGATCTTGTACGGTTGTCGAGCAGAGATCTTAAAGCAGTCTTTATTATTTCCATGTTTGAATAATTCACCTCTAAATATTTTATTACGCGAAAAATTTTGATTATTATAATTTATTGACGTGTAAAATTTAGGGAGAAAAATTTTTTATTACATATTTGATTAAATCCTTCAAAATCTGGGTATTGTTTTGCACAAATCACTTTATCACGTCAATTTTCCATGCTCCATTGCTTTAATCGGACTATTACGCGAACACGCAAAAATTTATCGCTGCCAAAATCATAAATTACCCATCACGCAAATTTTAGAATATAATTAGCAAATAATTTATCGGGAGTGAAAAATTACCGTGCGTTTTATCGGTGCATTAATAAAATATTTTGTATATATTTGCATTATATTAATTGCGGCGGGGGCGGCGTTATTCTGGTTTGACACAGGATCGTGGCTCGTTCTGCCGTTAGCTCAGAGGGCTGGAAATTTTTTCCTGAATCCCCTGAAAATAGAAATCGCTGACATTAACGGCTCTCTTCGTGAGGGTTATTCACTTGAAAATTTGCGTATTATTTCAGGCGACAAAGATTTATTCACGCTCAATTATGCGTCAGTGAGTCCTGATTGGGATCTCGTTCTTGCTGGTATGGACGGGCTGCCGTTTATAAAGAGTCTCAACATTAGCGGCATTAGTTCGGACATGAATAATTTAATCGCGCTGGCAAATCATTTTTCTTCAAGCGAGACTCAGACGGAAGAAGATAACAATAATGACTCGTCAGAACCCTTCAAGCTCAAGTTAAACCCTGTCAATATTTCTGTAACGGACGTAAATATTTCGAGTCCATATTCAAATTTGGCACTGTCGGAGCTGTCATTAAATGAGTCGGGAAAATTGACTCTCATAACTGACATAATTTCGCGTGATAACATTTTGCCGGTGAGATTTAACGCGCTTGTGAATCTTGACTCGCTCGGAATAACTTCATCAGATTTCAACATAGGCAAGGCAACGGGAAATTTAGCAGCGTCCCTCGAACCATTGAACGCAAAATTAAATATTTCAGCTCTTATAATTGAAGAAATCTTAAAATTTGCGCCTCCATTGGGTGTAAAAATTTCCGGGCGACTCGACGGCAAAGTAACAGCAGTCAGTGAAGACGGTTATATAAATGCGTCCGGAGTCGTCTCAATGCCCAGAGCTGATATTATGGGAATCCCGTTAAAATTTCGAGTCCCCTTCAAGTGGTCGGAAGGAAAAATTATCGCGCTCGATAAAGCCTCATTCAAGACAAATGCAGCAAGATTGAATCTCACAGCGTCGGCAAATATTGATAATATGAACGTCAAAGCAAAGGGCGAAGCAATAAATTTATCTCTCTACGAAATCGGAAAAATTTTCGCACCCGAAGCAGGCCTGAAAGGTGAAGGCGGTACAATAAATTTCGACGTTGATACGACAATTAACGAAAATATTTTTGCGAACACCCGCGCGGACGTTTCTGCAATAATCCCGTTTATATCAGCAGCAGGAATAAGAATCCTCAACGAGTTTAACGCAAAATTGAAGCTCGCACCGAATCAGACTCCTAAAATATCACTTGGCGGCGAAGTTTTTGGCGGTAAATTATTTGCACGAGGCGAGGCAGGACAGGACTCTAAAGGAAATTTCAAGCCTCAAGCAGTCCTCTCTATTGTGAATCTCGATATTGTTACGTTGTTAAAAGCTTTCCCGCAAATAGCAAAATCTATCGAGAAGCCCTCAGGAAAAATTACAGCAAGATTCGTTATTCCCGACAATTTAAGAATCACCGGCAAAATTACATCAGACAAAATCAGCGCATACGGTTTAACTCTCACGAAATTAATAGCGAATCTCATTTACGACCATAAAGCAAACCGTGCAGTACTTGAAAATTTTTCCAGTTATCTCGGCAAAGGATTAATAACGGCTTCAGCAAATGCAAATCTCAACACTACGGCATTTACAGCAAATTTGAACGCTGATAATCTTGACTTGCGGGCGATTCCCGATTTGAAAGACGTAACCGGACTCTATAATGTGCGTGCTAATGCGTCAGGACGTTACGCAAATGTAAATTCTATAAGCGTCAAAGCAAATTTAACCGGAAAAAATGCGGGTTATGCTGGGACTCGCTTTGGAAATGTTGATTTGCCGATAACTTACGCGAACAATCAATTAACAATTTCGGGCGCAAGGGCAGCACTTCCGGGAGGCAGCATAAATTTTCGCGGACTCGTTAATCTCGTTAACCCTGCGAATCCCGGTTTAGATATTGCAGCTTCGACTCAAGGAATCAATATCGCTGACACGTTGAGAGCCTTTAATTTGCAGGATAAATCTATGCCGCTTTCAGGAAAAATAACAGGAGGACTCAACATCAAAGGCGCGTTAAAGAATGCGAGCGTTAATGCAAATCTCCGTGCAGATAATTTCAAAGCAGGCGATCTCGTAAATATTCCAACTGCTGAACTTCAAGCAAACGGCAATATGCAGCGGGTCAACGTCAACAAGTTAAACGCGAAAATAAACGGTGCAGATATTTCCGGCAAAGGTTCACTAAATATAAATCAGAAAAATTTTATGAACAGTGCTATAAATCTTACTGCCAGCGTGAAAAAGTTAGAGTTAAAACCGTTATTGCTGCTCGTCATGAAAACTGCTCCGGTAATCGGCCAAGTAAACGGCAACATAAGCGTAAACGGGACTCTTGCGAAACCTAAAGCAGCTGTTCACGTAGCAGGCCCCCTCTATTACGGAATCACAAAATTTGAGAATATCGACATAAAATTAAGTTCTCCCGCAGCGGATAAATATTTAATCAACACAGCTCTAAATATTGACAAGTTCAGGCCGGAAGCTGATATAACCCTCAGCAATAAAAATAAACAATGGGCTTATTACGTCGAGACAAAGCCAATCGATTTAAACAGTGCAATTGAGTCGCAGGTCTCATCGCTTGCAGGAATAGTAAAGGGCTCTGCTGTCGTGAAAGTTATGGGCGTTGCTGATTCGTCATCGTCAATAAATATAACAGCCTCGTCCAACGCAATAAAGATTATCGACAAAATCAGAATCTCTAATATAAATCTGCCGTTGACATTCAGTCCCGTGAAAATGACTCTCTCAATGAAAAATGGTCATGCAGTAATAAGCGGCGGCGACATAAACTCGAAATTAAACGTTGACTTGAATAAATTGCAGTGGTCAAGCACCGTAAAAGTTTCACATTTAGATTTCGGGAAATTAGCAGCTCCATTTATGCCAGAAGGAGAATTAGTCGGCAAGGTCAACGCAGATGTAACAGCAAAAGGCACTTTCGGGGCAATGCCGACAAACTTTGCTAACGGAAAATTTGAGACGACTCCGGGTTATATTCACAAAATGGACATAATAGATAAAGTTACTCCCACTAAGAAAATTTCATTTGAGAAAATTGACGGGAGCTTTTATTGGAACGGTGCAGATTTATTCTTCAATCCCGGAACAGGAGCGCGCGCAGGCAAGGACGAGCCTTTATACAGATATTTTGAGATAAATGGTTCGGCAGGAATACCGGGAAAGGGCTTAAGACTTTATTGCGACGGAAGATTTGATTTGAAAATTTTGGATCAGTTATTAGGCGCGATGAAAGGAGTCTTTCAATATGTTACGGGCGGACTCACAGGGAATTTTCTGCGGGATGCTGCCGGGCGTGTGCTGGGAATTAAGAAGCGCGATTATCAGAATGTAACATTTACTCTTGCTAACTCATGGGATAAATTGCAGTTGCTTGACCTCAAGATTACGAAGCCGATAGAAGATTTCTTGCCGGTTAATTTGCTCAACAAGACCGAAGAACAACAGAAGCAGGATACAAAATTTCAGCTGCAATTGAAATTTCCGACGGGGCCGGGTTCAGACAATCCTGAAGACGACTCGCCGGCTGATCAGTTCAAGCAGCAGTTAATTGACAATTTATTTAATATCGGCATGTGATTCATGAAAATAACTCTTGACAAATTTTAAGGAGGCATATAAATAATGATAATTAGAGCAGAGAGTCTATTACTTTGACTTTTTGCGTGTTGTAGGAGTTCTCGCAGTAATTGGCTGGATAATAGTCAATAAAGTGGACATAAAAAACTAAGATTAGTTAATTTTTTGTCCAGGATTTTGCTTCTTTCTTATTAGGAGAAAGTCCATTATTGGCACTATGAGGACGCTTAGTATTATAAAATCCGTCAATATACGACATTATAGAGTGCTTTACGTCTTTTAATTGCAAAAACTTTCGCCTGCTTATTTTCTCTTTTTTGACTCTACAACTGCATTATCATATGGACAAGCAGTATTTGAGAGCGATTGTGAAAAATTTATGCTATCGAGTAATTGTTGGAATTCATCAGAAGTATATTGTGTTCCACGATCAGAATGAAATAATA
>JAFSXS010000065.1 GCA_017443945.1 Synergistaceae bacterium | reverse complement strand
TGGGACTAACCAATTCAAACGCGGACTCAGAATCAGCAGTGAAGGTTTTAATAATGTGCCGTAAAAAAAGGTTTTTGCCTTTGACTTTGCTTGTTGTGTTCACTATAGCATATGGTAGCCGTAAAAATTTTTGTATGTTCGCGCTAATGTGATTACACTGCGGCCAACGGGAACAGCCATTGACGCGCAATCGACCCCGGTTATAAAAATGTTTTTGCCTTTGACTTTGCATTTATCGACTTAAAAGTGTTTGCCATTAATAGCCGTAAAAAAATTTTTTGTGTAGTCGGGGGCACCCCTGAAAACCCGTTCCCCCGAACCCCCTCCCCGCCCGTAATCCGCGTACCTCATGCGTTATCCCCGTAAAAAAATTTCGCAATCAAGCGCAAAAGTGTTATATTATCCCGCAATTATCGCCATGCAAAATTTACGGCGATTTTATATCATATGTAAACTATTATCATGAAGGAGATTAGCTGATATATGCAAATTATAAAGCGTTATATACTTCCAATTATTACGGCAGTTGTCATTACTCCGTCGATGTCGTCTGCGTCGGTGTCCATGACTCTAGCTGAATATGTAAATGAAATCTTGCTCAATAATCACACTCTCAAGGCAGCAATAAAAAACGTTGAAGCCGATTATTATTCTGTTCTTGCGTCAGTAGCTTATCAGAGGCCGAGCACTAATTTAGCAGCGTCAGGTTCATTTGCAAGCGCACAGGCAAACGGGAACGAGAAAAAATATCATGTAGCAGTAGGCAGCCTTAAATTTACTCTCACTCAGCGAATCGACATCAACGGCAGCTACAAACTTGACGAGAAACAGCACATACTCGGTTATGAAGTCTCGCGGGCAACTTTCGACACAAATTTAAATACTCTCATAGCAGCAGCAGAAGAAACGTGGTGGAGCGCAGTTCTTGCACGTGAAAATATGAAATTACAGCGTGAAATCATGTTACAGCGCGCAGAAAATCACCGCGTTACAATGGAAAAATATAATCAGGAATTAGTCCCTAGACTCGATATCGTCAGGAGTGAGGCTCAAGTCGTAGAAGCTGAAACACTCGTAAAGAATGCCGAGACAACATATTTAAATTTGCTCGCTGAACTGTCATTAATGGCAGGAGGTCTCGACGTTGAACCCGCAGCAGGCGATCTCGAAGTCCCTAAATTTGATGTAGCTCTCGATTATGACTCGGCTTTGTCGGCCCGTCCTGATGTGAGGGGAGCAAGACTCAATCTCGAACGCGCAAAACTCGTGAAAAAATTGATGGCAAAAGGTTTATCGCCTACACTTGATTTTGGATTCCAGTGGACTCCATGGGCAGACCCTAAGAACACAGCTACACCCAACGGAAGAGAGGCCGGCGCAAGTTTGACTCTCACGTTCCCATTAACTGACGGTAACGAGACAAAATATAGAGTCTTGAACGCTGATAGATTGATTCAGGCAGCAGAAGCAAATCTTGACGCACTCAAGGAACAAACAAGACGAGATATTACAGTTGCCATGAACAATTGGAGGAACGCCGCAGCATCAGAGAAGGACAAACAAAGGCAGGTCGAACGCTCCGAAGAAGAATTAAGAATCACCGAATTAATGTACTCTGAGGGAATGGGCGCGCAGATAGATTTAATAAACGCTCAGACGGCATATCAGGCAGTCAAGACAGAATATCTCGACGCAGTAAAAAATATGTATGTAGCTCTTGTTGCGTTAAGAAAGGCTATAGGCGATTATTCACCGAACGAGGACGGCTCTTGGCACGAAGCAGTAATACGCTACGGAAAGGGCAATGACATTTTAGGCGAGCCTGGACTAAAAATTTTACGCACAAACTCTAAAAAATGATGAATACAAGAAATAAATTTTTACTCGTTATAATATTATTGATTCTATGCGCGAGTCTTTCTGAATCTGAAGCAGCGAAGAAACCTGACCCGCGCGCAAAAAATATAGCTGATTTGTTCATGAGGGTAAATCCTGAAGTCAACAAGAAGCAGGCCGATAAATACTCAGCAATAATTATCGAGGCAGCAGAAAAATTTAATCAGGATCCTTATGTTATAGCGGCTATTGTCGTGCATGAGTCAACAGTGAGGGCAAATGCAGTGTCTAAAGGCGGCGACTATGGATTAATGCAAATTCACTGGAAAGCGCATTATAAGACGTTACAGCAAAGATTTCACATTAAGAGCTCGAAAGGTTTATTTGATCCGAGAATTAATATTTTCTTCGGGACAGAAATTTTTGCGGACTGCATGAAGAAATCAAGCACTGATTTATGGGGTGCGTTAATGCGTTACAGCTCAGGCAGCAGGAAATTAGCGACAAAAGTTATTGCAACTGTTCAAGAGCTGCAGAGGAAATAAAATTTTTATGAAGGGAAATTTTTTATCATGAAGAAATTTTTTGCAGGTTTATTATTTATTTGCTTATTTGCGGGAGTCTCATCGGCTGACGTTGTTTATAATACTTCAACGGGAAATTTAGGCGTTATCGAGGTCTCAAGCATTCCGGATGTCTCTATACCTGTAACTACTTATACGAACGCGGGAAATGATTCTATTCTTGCGTCATTTGCAAACGGTGATTATGCTAGAATTTTGCTTATAAAACGCGAGACTGACACATCAGCTATATCAGGCGATTCGGCATTAATATTTAATACGTCGGACATGACAACGCCCATAGATGAATATTATTTAGACGGTTCATATGGAGCTTTCAATGTTGGATATTCGCGTAACGGCAACAGCGTTTTTGTTGCTTCAGTGCTGGATAATACTATTAGTGAATTTGACTCCGGAAATTTTAAATATTTGAATCATTACACTTTGACAGATCCGGATTACTTAATCAGAGACTTAATCGTTGACAATGATTATATTTATTTGCTGATAAATGCGTCATTGAGTCAAAGTTTTCTGATTAGATTCGACGGCCAGCTGAAGGAAAATGTAAAGACTTACACAAGTTTTGATATTCCTTTTATGGCGGATTGCGTTGCTTCACTCGGAAATAATAAAATAGTAATCGGCTATGAAAAAGGGGTAGCAAGATTAGATAACAGAACGTTTATAACACTTGTAAGCACGGACGAAGAAGTAATAGCTGTCGGCAGGGATCATAACACAGGTAATGACGGATTTTACTATATAACGCAGATAGAATCTAACGGAAATTATACGAGTTCATTATGGCATTATGACAGCACTATTTATGTTATGCTTGAGAGCGAAACATCAAGTGAGTCAGCGTGTCAGCTCGTTTATGATAAAGATAAAAATGTTATGGCTGCTTTAATGGGCGGAAAAATTTTCGTTTATGAGAGCAAGACAGATACTTTGCTTGGAGAATTTGACAGCGCAGATTTAGACGGAGTACCTTTAAGTATCACGATGAGTACAGTTATTAAGAGTTCATCAAAGAAAAATTCAAGCGGCTGTAATTTTACGGGTGCAGGCGTTGTGTTAATGCTTATTGCTGCGTTAAAGTTTAGGAGGAGTAAATCATAACCCGTGAGGCTTTTGTCTCGGCCAAAGGATTATACGTATCAGGAGGCAAAAACTTTGCTAAGTAGATTCGGCTTTAATGAGAGTAACAAGGGTAAAACGTCGGGATCTCGTGTAAAATTTGAGAGAGGAGACGGAAAATTTATTTTGCTTCACAAACCGCACCCTGGAGATGTAATGTCTTCAGGAAATGTTGAAGATCTGATTAATTTTTTGAGAAAGCTAGGCGAAATATAATGACAACTAACATTTTGACGTATAAAGGCTACTATACGAAGATTCGCTTCAGCGCAGAAGATAATGTATTACACGGTATTCTGGAAGATATTGGCGATCTCGTAAATTTTGAGAGCAACACTGTTGAGGGAATTATCAAAGAATTTCACAGCGCAGTTGATGATTATATCGAATTTTGCCGCGAATGGGGCAAGGAGCCTGAGAAACCGTCTTCACTGCCCTTAACTGACGATTATAATGACTCGCAGACAAAGATCGCCGTTTAACTGTAATTTGACGGGAGCAGGCGTTAAAATTTTAGGTGAAATATAATGTCAGATCTTAATATTTTGTGCTACAAGGACTATTACACCAGAATCGAATTTAGCGCACCTGATAAAATTTTATATGGCAGATTACTTGGTATAACAGATTTTGTTGATTTCATGAGTGAGTCAGCTGAAGGAATTATCAAAGAATTTCACAGCGCAGTCGATGATTATATCGAATTTTGCCGCGAATTAGGCAAGGAGCCTGAGAAGCCGTCTTCACTGCCCTTAACTGATGATTATAATGACTCGCAGACAAAAATCGCTGTTTAACTCAAATAAGGAGTGAAAATTTTGAGTCTCGTACTATTTAATGACTTAACACGTAAGAAAGAAGAATTTACACCCATTACCCCAGGCCAAGTGAGTTTTTACTCATGCGGCCCGACCGTTTATGATTATTTCCATATCGGGAATGCACGCCCGTTTATAGTCTTTGATGTATTAAGACGCTGGCTCGAACACGAAGGCTATAAAGTTAAATTTGTGCAGAATTTTACTGATATTGACGATAAAATGATTCATCGCGCTCATCAGGAAAATATTACTGTCCCCGAACTCGCAGAAAGATTCATAAACGAGTACAACAAAGACGCAGACGCACTCGGCATTCATAAACCGGACGTAGCACCGCGCGCAACTGATCACATACCGGAAATAATAAATACTATTTCACGAATAATCGCTAACGGCCACGCATACGAGTCAAACGGAGACGTATATTTTGACGTTAGAAGCTGGCCTAAATACGGGAGTCTCTGCAAACAAAATCTCGAAGACTTAGAGTCAGGCGCAAGAGTCCAGCCAGGCGAAAAGAAAAAAGATCCCCTCGACTTTGCACTATGGAAAGCAGAGAAACCCGGCGAACCTTCATGGGATAGTCCATGGGGCAAAGGCCGTCCCGGTTGGCATATTGAATGTTCTGCAATGTCATCAAAATATTTGGGCGACAATATTGACATTCATTCGGGCGGTGTTGATTTAATGTTCCCTCACCACGAGAACGAAGCCGCACAGAGTGAAGCCGCGTCAAATTCCGGCCGTCCATTCGTAAATTATTGGCTGCATAATGGATTCTTGTTAATCGACAGCGAGAAAATGTCTAAATCTCTCGGAAATTTCTTAACCGCACGGGCAGCACTTCAGAAATATAACCCTCTTGCATTGCGATTCTTCATGTTGAGCGCACACTATAGAAGCCCGATAAATTTCACGACTGAATCTCTTGAACAGGCCGAAGCAGGAGTCATGAGATTACGAAATTGTTTGAGCGATTTAGATTTTGCCGCAGAAAATAGAGTCAGTGAGTCAAGCGATTTCAACGTAGAAAAATTTGACTCTCAGCTCAAAGAGTTAGACTCGCAATTTTCTGACTCAATGAATGACGATTTTAATACAGCTGCTGCAATCGGAATATTATTTGATGTCGTTCACCTGATTAACACCAGCTTGAAGGAAAATGAGACTCTGCCGGCTGAATTCTTTAATCTCGCAAAAAAATATCTCGCTGATTATGACAAAATTTTAGGTGTTATCGGAAGTGATGACAACGAGTCAGACTCAGAGAGCAAAGAAATTGAAGCACTCATTCAGGAACGCACGCAGGCAAGAAAGGCGAAAAATTTTGCACGTTCCGACGAAATTAGAGACATGCTTAAATCGCGCGGAATAATCCTTGAGGACACACCGCAGGGCACTAAATGGAAGCGGGAAATATAAATTATGAGTCAATTTGCTTTATTCTTCACTAAAAGATTTATGCCGTTGTTCATGACTCAATTTTTAGGAGCCTTCAACGACAATTTTTTCAAGAGTGCGCTAATGATGTTAATCACCTACAAATTAGGCGATGAAACCGGCTTAGATCCTCGAATACTTGTAAATGCTGCTGCCGGAATATTTATACTGCCGTTCTTTATTTTTGCGCCGACAGCGAGTGATTTAGCAGACAGACTCGACCGTTCATATTTAATGCGCTGGGTAAAGGTTGCAGAAATAATTATTATGGGCGGTGCTGCACTTGGATTTATACTCAATAATTTATGGCTGTTAATTATAGTTTTGTTCATGATGGGTGCTCAGTCAGCGTTTTTCAGTCCTGCGAAGTATAGCATTTTGCCTCAGCACTTGTCCGAAAATGAATTAATCGCTGGCAATGGTTTAATACAAATGGGCACATATTTAGCGATTCTTACGGGAACGATAGCGGGCGGTTTATTAATTTTGCGTGAAGGCGGTATTTATTTAGTCGGCTTTGGAGCTGTATTTATTGCTATTGCGGGATGGGTGAGCAGTTTATTTATTCCTCCTACAACGCCGATAGACTCGACTCGAAAAGTTTCATTCAGGCTGGTATCGCGCACAATTGAAATGTTTAGAGAGATTTGGCCGATGAAAAAAGTATTTTGCTCAATGCTTGCTATTTCGTGGTTTTGGCTGGTCGGTTCTGTATTTCTTGCGCAATTTCCGACATATTCAAGACTTATACTCGGCACAGATGAGAGCGTTGCAACAAGTTTTCTTGCGATATTTTCATGCGGTATAGGCTTAGGGTCAATGGCCTGCAATTCGATTCTGAAGGGTAAAATCACGACAAAATATGTTCCTTCGGCTGCGTATGGGATTGCAATATCGAGTGTTTTATTATGGTACGTCAGCGATAGGCCGCCGGTTGACTCAAGCGCGCAGGTTATTGGGGCATTAGAATTTTTCTCGCGACCTGAAAATTTCATGATTACTGCGTGTTTATTTATGATTGCTTTCTGCGGAGGGTTATATATTGTTCCGTTGTATGCTGTCATGCAAAATAAAGCTCCTGAGTCAAAAGTTTCTGGCGTTATAGCGTGTTCAAATATAACTGACTCGATTTTTATGGCTGTTGCTGCACTGGGCGCAAGTGTATTAATCGGCTGGGGAGTGAGTATCCCGCAATTATTCTTGACGATGGGGCCGACAACTTTTATTGTAGGTCTGCTCGTAGGAATGATTTAATGAAGTGTCCCCGATTCAGAAGTGAGTCGGGGAAAATTTTTTATTACCTGAAATTAAACAGTACTGCTGCTTGACTCTTATTTCCTTTTGCAAGCATCTCGATATAATAAATTGCGATTATCAGATCGGGTTTATTACGCTTTATATAAGTTTCGAGACTCCCATTAAACTGCCGCAAATCTATAGCTTCAATATGCTTTATATCAAGTGCCATAAACGGTATAACGGGCAAAGAGAACGAGTCATAAACCATCATTAATTTTTTCTCGTTATGAGCTAACAAATTTTCTATTTTCACTATCGGTCTTCCTCCGTACATATATGCTTGATACGGTGATAAGCTGTAATAATCTTTCTCGTTAAGTTGTTTCATGTCATAAATAATTCTAAAATCGCCGCTGATGTTAATTTTTTTGTCGGGAATCTCAAGTTTAAGCAGTGTATCAAATTTCGGATAAATCATCGTGAAGTCTTCAGGTTTTGCCCGCACAAGAGTAATTTTTTGGCCGTAAGAACCCAGATACCAATCACGATAAATCACATAATCAAAATTTTCAGGATTCAAAATTTCAGGATTAACCGGCCATTTATAGCCGTTGCGCAAAAATTTTAGAATCTCTCTAGCTGCCCATAGTCCTGTCTCTGGCTTCCAATGATGGTCTGTGATGAAAAACGCTTCATGATGATTCATTCCTTGATCGTGTAAAATCTCGCGCATGTCATAATATTTTACTCCGTAATCGCCTAGCATTTGCAAAAAATTATCTGCGTTCTGATTCGAGAAGTCAAGAGTCCCGGCAATGTCTTTATCTTCGGATTTACATATTTGATTCGGGAGATTCACATAGAAAAATTTTATGTCGTGAGATTCGCAGAAGTTAGCAAAATTTCTCACGGACGCAACTTTTTCTGATACATCAAAACTCTTTGTGAACGTCGCAAAATGTCCGTGTTTGAGCTTTATTACAGCGTTATATTCTGCAATGTGAGAAATATTCCAGTTTATGAAATTTCTATATTTATTTGCTGCTTCGACTATATGAATGTAAAGTAAAAGTCTCTCACTTGTATGCGCTATAAATCTTGCCTTGAGATATTTATAAGTTCGCTTTAATACACTTTCTTGCGTCAATCGCGTATGGGCGTATATAGGATTCTCGAACGGATATAATTTTTCCCAATTTATATGAATATTAGATTCTTTCTCCGCTATTTTTTCTACCCCCCTAGAAGCAAGCTGATACAACACTGAACACAAAAATAATATTATTATACTTGCAAATATGTACGATAAAAATTTTGCAGGTTTCATATTCACAGTAAAATCGCTCCTTATTTATATTTTGCGTCAACATTATACACACTGATATTCACGAAAAACGAGAATTTTGCAATTACAAAACAGTTAAATTTTCACAGTTATAGTAATGCTTCACACAATATCGTGCTAATATAATTTTACATCATTTGAAATCAAAAAATTTTTTATCCGTCTTTGATGCGTCCGGCTTTGATGAACGTCCCGGAACTGTTGCATAATACATTATAATAACTATGTCAGGCCGTTCTGAAGTAATATAATTTCGTAGACTTCCAGTGAAATGGCGTAAATCTATTTCTGCAACATTTTTTATATCGAGCGCGAGAAATGGCAGCACGCAATTTGCAAATGATTCATGAATCACAAGCAATTTTTTATCACAACTGGTCAAAAGATTCGTGAATTTAATTAACGGTTGATCTGCATAATCGTACGCTGCATAAGAGTTTAAATTATAGTAATCGTGCGTTTGTATTGACTCCATACTATAAATAATTGCAAAATCGCCGGTTTTATTAATTGCAGAAGTGGGAATCTCGTAAATAAAGCTGGTCTCAAATTTCGGATAAATTAGCGAAATATCGTCAGGTTTTGTCCGCACAAGTTTAATTTTTTTGCCCTGAGAGCCCAGAAACCAATTACGATAAATCACATAATCAAAATTTTCAGGATTCAAAATTTCAGGATTAACCGGCCAATTATAATTATCGCGCAGAATCTTTAGAGTCTCGCCTGCTGCCCATAGTCCCGACTCCGGCTTCCAATGATGATCTGTTCTGAAAAACGCTTCATGATGATTCATTCCTTGATCGTGCAAATTTTTTCGCAAGTCATAATATTTTACGCCGTAATTGTCAAGCAGCGTCAAGAATCTATCTGCGTTCTGATTCGAGAAGTCAAGCACTCCGGAAACGTCTTTATCTTGAGAGACGCATATTTTATTGGGCAGGTTGACATAAAAAAATTTAATGTCAAGTAAGGCGCAAAAATTAGCAAGTTCTAAAGTTGAGAGGGCATTTTGTGTAACGTCGCTGCTTTGTGTGAAAGTTGTTAAATATCCGTCAGAGAGTTTTACTACCGGGTTATATTCAGGAATGTAGGCGATATTCCATTTTATGAACTCTTCATAACGCCTTGAGTTTTCTATTATGCGGTCATAGCCTGCGAGTTTTTCTGTTGTATAACTAATTGTTTTATCTTTGAGAAAATTATAAATACGTTGTAATACCCCCCCCCCCCTTGCGTAAATTGCGTATTTTCGGCAGGTGCAGAATCAAAATTTGACTCAAACGGGTATAATTTCGCTAAATCTACTGTATTAGTGCTGATAAATTTTTTGTCTTCATGAGGCGATATTTTGTAGATTCCTCTTGCTGCTATGTGATAACAAATCGAGGACAAAAACAGCATTACAACACTAATGAACGCGCATGATAAAAATTTTTCCGGCTTCATATTCACAGTAAAATCGCTCCTTATTTATATTTTGCG
>JAFSXS010000064.1 GCA_017443945.1 Synergistaceae bacterium | reverse complement strand
AGCGTCGATGGTACTGTGTGGGGTACACACGGGAGAGCAGACCGTCGCCAGTTTATAATTAAATCAGAGAGGAAGTCTTTATATTAGGGCTTCCTCTTTTCGTATGTATTGTGCTTATATTTTCAAATTTTCGAGTCAATGTTATAATATTTTTATCTCAAGAACTTATTCAACTTTCATAAATTCATTAATCAATCAGGAGGTTATTTGCGTGGCTATAAAAGTGGCTTGTTTCAATCTTAAAGGCGGAGTCGGCAAAACAACATGGGCGATAATATTGACTCAAATTGCTCTTATGCATAAACAAAATGTCGTAGCTTTTGATCAGGACGAACAACAAAATTTTTCTTACTATATGTCCCATTTGAAAGATAATGTCAGCTTCAAAAATTTATTAACTGTACGCACTGACCCACTAAAAGAGGAACATTTTAATATTTCAACAGACTGGCTGATAATAGATTGCCATCCTAGTGCTAATGAACTCTCTAAATTTGCTCTAAAGAACGCTGATTTTGTGTTGATACCTGTAACCCCTAATATCAATGATGTAATGCATTTAGATAAAATTAGGACGATTGCAGGTGAAAATAAAGAATTAATACAGTTTCCTATTGTCAAAATCGGTTTTGGCGCAGCTGGTGTGGGAGCTGTTGCAACACATGTAGATCAAATAATAATTGACATGGGATTTGCACCTGCTGTTATAGGAAATACGTTATATTATAAACTTATTACAAAAAATTTATATTGTGTACCTAGAAAATGGTGGTCTGTAGGGCTTTCTGCTAATCAGCGCGAACCTTTCGAAAATATTTATACAGAGCTTTTGCACCGTTATAACCAGCTTTCTGCAATAAGAAACAAAAATAAAAACTGGGACGCAACCGGAGAATAGATTGAGCCATACTATTTTTATGACTGGCAGTGAAATTAATTTATCTCAAATACTGGCACGTCGTGAAAAACGCGCACACGAACAAAAAATTTTTCTCGATAAATATCACTCGCCGTTAATATCATTCAATATGAACATCCCAGGCCCGATCAAGACAAATTTACTAATCCGCAAAGCATTCGATACGGGAAAAAATTTAATTCTTGACTCCCTCGCGCAAATTAACGCAAAAATTAATGACTCTCTTGAGACTCACTCGGACACAGGCGACGAGCTTTTATTGTCAGTCAGCAACATTTCACCGGAAAATTTGAAACTTTTAGCACTCAAAATCGAGAATAACTCACAAATCGGCCGTTTATTTGATATTGACGTGATAAACTCTGACGGGGTTAAATTATCGCGAAAAACTTTTAGAAAGTGTCTAATTTGTGATAATCAGGCTCAAGAGTGCGCGCGCTCAAGGACTCACACGGTTCAAGAAATGCAAGACGCAATCATGAATTTATTGACAGAGGCTAATTTATGAGACGTAAAATTTTTTTATTCGCGGTTATATTTGCGTTTATAGTTTTTCCGGCGGAATCGGCTGTCAGGAACGCAAAAGATTTCTATAAAAGTTTATCGCGCAGACTCGGCAGGGACAGGCAGAATTATTCATATTTGACCGACAGAGAATTTGCTAATTTCCGCGAAGTAACAACAACTGGAATCGGACACAATAAATTATACCGCTCATCATCGCCCGTAAAAAATTGGGGAAATAGAAATCTTATCGCCGACAAATTAGCTCAGGAAGCAGGAGTCAAAACTTTTATAAACCTCGCTGACTCATCAACAAGCATTAAAGAATATCCAGACTTTGACGCAAGTTATTACAGTAAACAGAATATCATTTGCTTGAATCTCAGCACAAAATTTTTCACCGGCAAATTTAGAAAAACTCTCGCGCGCGGTATTAGATTCATGATCAACAACGAACCGCCATATTTAATTCATTGCGATTTGGGCAAAGATAGAGCCGGCTTTGTGTGTGCATTGATTGAGTGCTTGATGGGTGCTTCTGCAAATGAAGTCGTGAGCGATTTTCTGATCTCGTTTTATAATTATTTCGGGATTGTGCCGGATTCTGACCCTGACTCAGAGTATAATTTTGTCGCTGATAACGAGATTCGCGCGTTCCTTGCAAAGGCTTTCGGAGTCAAGAGCATTTATAACGCCAATTTACAAGAATGTGCAGAGAAATATTTTATCGGTCTCGGTCTCACTGTTGATGAAATAGAATCGTTGCGAAATAAATTAAAACCTTGACAACTTAATGAATGAGTAAAAAATTTTCCCCCGCTAATGATTCAAACGGGGGATTTTCTTTATTCCTGCGGCTTTGCTTCTGTGTCGAGTTGATCTTTTTTCGGTGCTGCCTCGTCTGCAATTAACTGCCCGTCCCTGAAGCGTAAAACTCTTTGACTCCATGTTGCAATTTCCGGCTCATGAGTTACAAGAATTACTGTTATACCCTGCTCGTGAAGTCCTGAAAAAATGTTCATGATCTCAACGGTAGTTTTTGTGTCAAGATTTCCGGTCGGCTCGTCAGCTAAAATAATCGGTGCATTTCCCACTATTGCGCGGGCGATTGCGACTCTTTGCTGCTGTCCTCCGCTCATTTGTGAAGGCTTATGATGTAATCTTTCACCGAGTCCGACTTTTTCGAGCGCGTTAATAGCGGCCTTACGTCGTTCCGAGCCCTTTACACCTCGATAAAGCAAAGGCAATTCTACATTTTCTACAGCGTCAGACTTAGAGAGCAAATTAAATCCCTGAAAGACGAAACCTAATTTTTGATTGCGTATGTCTGCAAGCTCGGCTTTATTCTGATTCTTGACGTTCACGCCGTCCAACTCATAATAACCGGAAGTAGGGACATCGAGACAGCCTAAAATATTCATCATTGTAGATTTTCCCGAACCTGACGGCCCCATAACACACACGAACTCACCACGCTCAATTTTGAACGATACAGAATCAAGCGCGCGCAATTCAACATCACCGGTCTTATAAATTTTTACGAGATCTTTGACTTCTATTATGCTGCTCATTATCTTGGACCCCCGCGTCCGTCCGGTCTTGGCCCTCTCGGTTGTCCTAATAGTCCGCCTCTTGTTGTTGTGCCTGTTGTTACTCCTGCTTGAGCATTTACTACAAGATTCACGCCTTCACGCAAAATTTCCCGCGGGCCTCTGTCTGGTCGTGTGTCGCCGTCTGGTCTGGGCGGTCTTGTTCCCGTGCTAATTTCTTTGACGAGTTCTACAAATCTGCCGTCAGTTACTCCCGTTTCGACTCTTATCGGACGCATCATAAATCCGTCATGTTCAGGCCAAAGAGTCCCGGTGTTAAGAGTCTTTCTCATCGTTAAAATATTTCTGTCAAATGAAATAGTCTTCAGCAAATCTTCAGGAGGAGTGAATCTCAAAGCAGCTACAGGGATTCTCAAAACGTTTTCGGCTTTTGCTGTCTCGATTGAAACATTTGCGGTCATTCCCGGTTTGAGCTTTAATTCCTGATTATCGACGTGAATAATAACTGTATAAGTTACTACATTGTCCGTAGTTGTCGGGGCGATTCTTACCTGTACAACTTTGCCGTTAAAAGTCTCGTCGGGGAAAGCGTCGACTCTGAATGTAACGTTTTGACCCTCTTTAACTGTTCCGATGTCGGCTTCGTCAACTTTTGTCTCAATTTTCATCTTTGAGAGATCCTGCGCGATTTTGAATAATGTAGGAGTCTGATAACTTGACGCGACTGTCTGCCCTGCCTCAACTTTTTTGTCTATTACTATGCCGTTAACCGGAGAAGTTATGCGTGTGTAGCCGAGATTCGTTTTTGCGCGTTCGACTGCGACTTTACCTTGTTCGACCTTTGCGCGTGCGTCCTTGAGTGCTGCCCGTCTGACTTCGAGATCTGCTGCGCTTGTGTCAACTGTACTGCGTGCGATTAAATTTCTGCGTAATAATTCCTGATTGCGCTTATATTGTGCTTCAGCGTCCTTCAATGATGCCTGCGCGCTTGATACACTCGCCTGCATACCGACTAAATTTGCCTGCGCCTCACTCAATGCTAATTTCTGCACAGAAGGATCTATTAACGCTATTAACTGGCCTGCTTTGACGACTGAATTATAATCAACGTATAATTCTTTGACTATGCCTGAGACCTGAGTCCCTACTTCTACTACGCTGATTGCGTTTAATTCACCTGTTGCCGTAACTGTTGAAGTGATATTCCCCCGCGATATTTGTGCCGTTACAAGTCCGTAAACTGTCGGCTCTTCGTGGAAGAAATAATAATATATTCCCCAGCCTCCTGCTGCTATGAGTGCCAGTAAAATTAATTTTTTGATTCCTGCTATCATGTTCTATACTCCTTCTCTATAATATTTCTAAAATCGTAATTTTATTTGCATCAACTATAATATTTTCAGCGTTGAGTCTGCCTAACGGGATAGATTTATTTTTGCCGTGATAGTCGCTGCCTCCGGAAATAAATAATTTTCTTGCATGTGCGATTTCTGCGAGGGATTCACATTTTGCAAGCTCATATTTTGAATAATAGCATTCAAGCCCGTTTAACCCGTAAGATATTAGCTCGTCGAGTGTCATAATAAATTTTTCGCGCGGTAATTCCGGTTCACGTTCACCGCCTAAAGGGTGCGCCCATACTGCTACGCCGCCAGAGTCAATAATCGCATTAATTGCAAGTTCTGCGCTTATCTTGTCGATTCCTGTCCTGCATTTGTCTATAAAATTTTCTATTGCTTCAGGTCTTGTGCGTGCGAATCCCTTAGCTATTATCATATTTGCTATATGAGGTTTGCCGACACTTGGAATTGACAATAAATTTTTTATCTCGCTGTCAGTGAACGTAATTGCAAACTTATCACGAAGTAACTCAATGCGCCTGAAAAATTTTGCGTGCCTCAAGTCCTCGCCGGTTTTGATAGCTTCACGGAAAGATTTATTATTCTCGTCGTAATTAAGGCCTAAAATATGACACTTGCTATTACTTCCGGTTATGCAGGAAAATTCTATACCCTGAACAAATTTTATATTTTCCGGTATGAGTTCGCGAATCTTAAGCGCGCCCGTTATTGTGTCGTGATCAGTCAGGGCAAAAATATTTATTCCTGACTCCGAAATTTTTTGCAGCAGTTCTTCAGGCGAGTCTGTACCGTCTGAGGCGTTCGAGTGAATGTGCAAATCTATCATCTAAAATTTTCCCTCGATCTCCGGCGGTAAATGTCCGAGTGCTGAGTCTAAATCCGTCCTTGCTGCCTGAGCGTCGTATAAAGCTCTGTAATATGTAGCTCTTGCAGTTGCTAGACTCGATACTGCGTCGCTTACTTCGAGTGCATCGCCGACTCCTACTTCATAGCGTCCCCGTGCAAGAGTCAAATTTTCTTCTGAATATTTCATAGCCTCTTCTGAAGATTTAACGGTGTTGATTGCTGCTTTGAGAGTCAGAGCTGCACTTCTTATAGATTGAGTGATGGTATTTTTTGCGCTCTCAACGTCTGCAAGGAGTGATTCAAGTTGTGCCCGTGCTGATTCGACTGCTGCCTTTGCTGCTCCGCCGTCTATAACCGGTACATTGAGACTCAAATCTATAGTGTATTCGCGTGAAGGGTTATTTCCTTCGCGTTTTCCGTAAGTCCCGCCGGCTGAAGCTGTAATCGTAGCAGAATTTGAACGCGCTGCACTCTTTATCGCGAGTTCTCCGCCTCTCACGTCATGAAGTAATTTTCTGTAGTCCGGACGATCCTGCAAGGCTGTAGCTACTAAATCATTCATATTTTCTGCGGACTCAGGCAATAACAATTTTGACGATAAAGCGAGATTAAATGCTCCTTCTATGTCAGTACCCATTGCGACTCGTAAAGTTTCTTGAGCGACTAGAATATCATTTTCTGCCTTTAACAGTGAGACTCTAGCTGCTGCAACGTCTGATTTTGCTTTAGTAACGTCGATTAAAGATTTTTGCCCGACATCGTAGAAACCTTGTGCGCTCCGTAAATGTTCCTCAAGGCTTGCTAATTTTTCGCGCTCGGTGTCCCTGTTTAAAATTTTGAGTACTAAATCATAATAGGCTTTCTTTGCATTTGCTGCTACTGTTATTTGAGTATTGCGCTCTGTTTCGCGTGAACCTAGTATGCTTTCATTCCTGATTTCTTTGCTGAGACGATTTTGTCCGGTGTCATAAATAGTTTTCGAGGCCGTAAGAGATAAACTCCCAGCGTTCATGTTATCGTCCCAGTATTGAAAATTGCCGCTGTTCGAGGCTGACCCCCTGAGATTAACGGTGACTCTGTCTTTAGCTTTGAGTGCTTCAAGTTGAGCTTGTAAATCTCTTGTTGCTGCCTGAGATTTTCTCAATGACGGGTGATTTGTCAGAGCAAGCGTTAAACATTCCTCAATGGATAAAGCTGTAACCTCTTGAGCACCTGCAAAATTTGCCGACAAAGCAATTAACATAACAACTAATAATATTCTGCGCATAAAATAACGCTCCCATAAAAAAATTGACCTCATGAAATTAATTTTATATTAACTCTCATGAAGTCAGTATAGTTAATCTTTATGAAAAATTTGTGATTTAACCGCGAGTTATTTGTGTGTTGGCCATTTTTTCATAAACGAGTGCTAATGCGCTGTGATCGTTCTGTCCTTTGCCGTCGCCGTGTAAAATCTTCATCATCTCGAAAACCTGCACAGTTAAGGGAATCGGCGAGTCAACTGATTTTGCAGCGTCCATTACATTTGTTAAATCTTTTATGTGCAAATCGATTTTGAATCCGGGCTTAAAATTTCTATCCATAATCATGGGTGCTTTTGCGTCCATAACAGTAGAGCCTGCGAGTCCGCCTCTGATTGCCTGATAGATTGCTTCAGGGTCAACGCCTGCTTTCTTGCCGAGCATGAGAGCTTCACTAACTGCTGCGATATTTACTGCAACAACGATTTGATTGCAAAGTTTTGTTACATTGCCTGCGCCTATATCACCGCATAAAACAACGCTTGAGCCCATAGCCTTTAAGACCGGTTCAAATTTTGCGAAGACTTCTTCTTTTCCGCCGACCATGAAACTTAATGTGCCGTCGATAGCTTTGGGTTCACCGCCTGAAACAGGAGCGTCAAGCATGTCAATACCTTTTTTCGCGAGGGCTTCTGCGATTTCACGGCTTGCGATAGGGTTAATTGATGACATGTCGATAAATGTTGCACCTTTTTCCATGTGATCGGCGACTTTGTCATCTTCGAGCATTACACTTTTTACGTGCGGGGAATTGGGGAGCATTGTCAAAACGAGTTCTGCGCCTTTTGCTGCGTCAACTGCATTTTCTGCGGCGGCTGCTTTACCTTGTCCGAATTCTACAACGTCTGCAATTACAGCTTTGTTCATGTCAAAGACTCTAAGCTCATGACCGGCCTTGATTAAATTTTTTGCCATAGGTTTGCCCATAATGCCGAGTCCGATAAATCCGATTTTCATTTTATGACACCTCGATAAAAAATTTTTTATGGATATATTGAATTATATCAGAATTGTAATAATATCACCTGAGTTAAAATCGTTTTCTGTCTTCTTCCAGCCGAAACCGTCAGTTATCCATACGAACACACAGCCGGGAATTTTGCGCGCCTCGTTGGCAAGAAATATATAGCTGCGTGCTGTCTCGTTGAGTTTGGAACCGCCGTCAGTGTAAAAATTTGTCTCTATTACGTAAATATGTTCTTCTGTCTTGACGGCGAAGTCCCAGCGTTTATTTTTTCCTCTGAAATCTGATGGGAGGCCAAGTTTCGGGCTTGTTACTTGCTTCTGAAATTTTACTCCCGATTGTGTGAGAAATTTTGCAACAAGTTTTTCCATTTGCTTTCCTCCCCTATTTTTACGGCTATTAGAGTCTAAACCTGTTTCAACGCCTGTTACATAATCTTTTACTCTATATCATTATCGCTGTATTCTGTTAAAATTGCGTTATCGTCAGCTGGAAGAGTCTCAAACTCTACACCGCAAAAATTTTCTGCATCAAGCACGTGTATACAGTCGTAATAATCTTCGCGTACTTTCCAAAATGCCGCGTCTTTGTCTTCTGCTTCGACAATAACACTTTTTGTCAATGTCTCTGTTATTATTACTTCAAATTTCGGCATGGTATCAGCTCCTAAAAAATTTTTCTGTATATTCCCCTCCCGACAAAGTCAATAAAGCCTTTATCACGCAAAAATTGCAGCTGCTGGCGAATCTTGGCAGTAATATTATGATTCTCCGGGTGCTTTTCTGCGAGCTCTGACTCAAATTTATATAGTTCGTCGAGTGAAAATATTTCGTGAGTGATCTTATCAAGACATCTCAGAATGTCAAGCAGCCATCCGCGCAAGTTCATATTATCGAGTCTGAGTCTCGCCGAATAACTATAATTTTGCATGACGACAGATTTTGCTATTTCTTGACGGGACTCAATGACTGCTATTTTTCCGTTTTCAGGTATATTGCCGTAAAGAATATAAGATCCGATATAGCCTGCTCTTCTTGCTGTAGGTGATAGAGGCTTGCGAATCTGCAAAATATCGGGCGTGAAAAAATATTTAGGAACAAGAGTCAAATTTTCTACTAGATTTTCATGATAGCCCAGCACAAATAAATTCGGGTTGGTCCGGCTCGTAATTCGTTCAAGGGCTGAATAATAAGCACCGTCTAAAATTTTTTTGCCGATTGAATTACTTTTACTCTTGAGTTCGTAAATTTCCCCGCAATTATCGCACATAAAATCCGCTACTTTCGCATTATTAGGGAGCTTAACGAGAGAATCATAACCGCATACAGGACAATACATTTCGTGTGAGAGCCAAGATTCACTAATGACTCTGACTCGCTGTGAAAGTGCCTTATATTTCAAGCCGGTAATTTCGGGAAAAGCCAGATTCATTTTTCCCCTAACAGATAATCAATATATTGTCTTGCTGCCCGCCCTGTTTTGCCTCCGTGCTGAATTTCCCACCTGTCAGCACCATATAATAATTTTTCGCGTTCAATTTCGAGTCCTGCCTCTTTTGCAAGCTCAATTACTATATCATGATAATTTTCTCGTGTAGGACTTGAATAATTTATGGCGATTCCAAATCTTGAAGCTAACGACAATTTTTCTTCTACAGTGTCGGATCTGTGAATGTCGCCTTTGTGTTCCATGTCATCGCGATCCTTCCACACTTCACGGACTATATGACGGCGGTTTGATGTTGCGTAGATTAAAATATTTTCCGGTTTTGTCTCGATTCCGCCCTCGATAATTGCTTTGAGGAATTTATAATCAATCTCGTTTTCCTCGAATGACAAATCATCAATGAACAGAATAAATTTATAATTTCTGCGTCTAAGTTTATGGGCGATCTTGAGAATATCTCTAAATTGATGCTTGTAGACCTCAACGACTCTGAGTCCCTGCGAAAAATATTTATTTAACAGAGCTTTAACGCTTGTAGATTTTCCTGTGCCTCCGTCGCCGTAAAGCAGGACATTATTTGCGGGCCGTCCGTTGATAAATGCTTCAGTGTTGCGCGTAAGTTCTGCCTTCTGAATCTCATAGCCGACAAGATTCTCAAGTTTTATATTTTCGTCAACTTTGACAGGGATAATTTTTCCCTCATAGTATTTAAATGCACGATTGAGCGCAAAGACTCCTACGCCGTAATTTGCATAAAAGCTCGTAACATGATTATAAAATTTTTCGGGTGAATCAGAGTCAGCTAATTTCCTGCTAAGTTCACAGATTATAGAGTCAGATTCATTATTAGTACTCTCGAAATTTTCAAGCCATTTACGGGAAAAACTAAAAAATTTCATGAACTCTGCAAAATCAGAAATTGCAATACTTTCAAGCGTTCCATCAGGGGGAGTGCGTCTCTCACATGAAAGCGAGAAAAAATTTTCATCGTTCACAATAAAATGAGTCAAATAATTCTGCCACACATTACCGGACGCAAAATTATTCTTTATGGCAAGCTCTATAATTTTCCCGGCCGATAAATTCAAATCGGGCATATTATAAGCATTCAAGCAATAATCTATCATGAATAAATTTTCACTCCTGAACACAAAAATTTTTATGATTATACAGCACAAAAAAATGACTCCGCGAAAAATTTTCACAGAGTCAAATAATTTCGTACAAAAAATTTTATTTCGTGACTCTAATCTGCCCTAGCCAATAATAACCCCATTTTCTAGACTGCTGCGCTAAATAAGGCGTGTCTTGTTCGTACCATTTGAAGCCCGATCCCCTCACGAATCTTTGAATATTGGTGTATTCGCGTCTGATTGCGTTTGCGGGGTTCTCGCTGCCTCGTCTGTTAATCTGATACCATGTTCGGCCAGTCCATATATAAATCACTGCCGGTTTTGCTCCCTTCCATGCAACTGGGACAGCAGGTTTGTCAAGCACTCCGATTCTGTCAATTGTTCCCTTCCAATTTCCGACTGACATAAAATCGCCCCTGAACGCCCAATCAGGTATATACGTAGAATTTTTTTGCCCCATTGCCATTTGTGAGCGCGTATAAGCTCCCTGTCTCACTGTTAAGAACTCATCGCCGGGGAGTCTTCTAATTGAAGAAATCTGCGCATCACTGACCCATTTTGTAATGCCGGCTGTCTCCGGAACAATTGAGCCGACTACATAACTTGTTGCAACGAGATTCGGGCCTTCTGACGTGCCGTATACCCACATTCCATCAGGATTTTTTTTCACGGGGTAGCCGTCAAGAGTTATATACCAGTCTTTAGGCATGTTATAAGGCTTGTACACGTAAAATGTCATTCCGGCATAGGGCGACTCAGGCACTAAAAGAGGTTCAGCAACATAAACTTTTGCGCTTGAGGTTGACTCTAACAGCAATAACGCAATGACAGCAGCAAAAAATTTTTTCATCATCGATAATCACTCCCTAAATTTATTACTCCGAGCCACTCATAACCCCATGAATTAGTATATTGCGCTAAAACGTGCGAGTCCATGTCCTGCCAGTGAAGCAAATTAGCTTTGTTTGTCTCGACAGTCAATGAATAAATTTCGCGCCTCAACGTACTTAATGCACTAGAAAAATTACTGCGCGGAAAAATCTGCTTCCATTTTGCGCCCGTCCACACGTAAATAACATTTGGATAATCGCCCTTCCACGCAACCGGGACTTTTGGCCGGCTCAAGACTCCGACTCTGTCAACACTTCCGCGCCATTTACTTATGGACATAAAATTTGAGTCTCTTGTCCAATCAGGCGAATAAACCGGCGATGAGCTGTCAACTTCAATTATTCGCGGTGCTTCGGGTTCTGCTGCTTGAGTGCCTAAAATGGGAGCAACTGACGAGACTCGCGCGTTATAGGGCTTGAGCTTCACAACTTGAGGAATCACAGAGCCTACAACATAGCCCGTTTTTGTTACAGCACCGTTATTGTATGACGCATAATACCAAATGTCTTTATTCTTATATACAAGATAGCCGTCAAAAGTCGCGTAAATGTCAATCGGCAAATTAGCAGGCTTATAAACATAAAAGCTCATGTAATGATATGCAGGCTGAGTGACTCTAATTGCATTATCGGCCGCAAAAGTTTTCGACGCAATCAAACATATTATAACCGCAAGAAATTTTTTAGCGTTCATGATTCTTTCTTCAGCCTCCATGAATTAATCTTGATTTCTCTGACCAACCGGAGGAATCGGAGTCTCTGAAATCGTACCGGGGTCAGGCGAAAATTGTCCTACAGGCGGTAAATATTGCTGCTGGGGGACTCTTTGCGGTTCCGGTTCAGGTTCAATTCTCGGAGGAAGAGTCGGCGGAGGTGTAACAGGCTGAGTCGGTCTCGTGATTTGCGGTTGTGTTGGCGTTGGAGTCGCTGGTCTTGCAGGAGTCGCCGGTGCTGGAGTCGTTGGTCTCGCCGGTTGAGTCGGTGCAGGCGTTGCAGGTCGAGTCGGCGGAGTCGGTGTTGCTGGAGTCGTTGAAGGTCTTGCAGGAGTGCGAGTCCTTGACGGCTGAGTCGCAGGTTTGCGCGTGGGTTTTGCCGGTGCTCGTTTTGTCGGAGTCGTTTTCGCGGGCGCTGCTGGTTTTCTCGGCTGTCTAGGAGTCCTCGTTGTAACATTAATTTTTTGACCTGGTTCGGGCGGATTATATAAGGGCTTATCTGCTCGAACAATTTGCGGCGCGGGCTGTGTCGCTGGAGTCCTTATAACGGGATCTGCTGTAACTTGATTATAAATTGTGCTGTCAGTCGAAATAATTGCGCTGTTAGAAGGCGGAATATATGCGGGTGTGCGTCCTCCTTCAGTCTGTAACTCATCGGGCGACGGAGGAACATAAATAGAAGGCTGCCATCTATCGCCATCAATAGGAGTTGAGCCGGGCTCAGGAGGTGTATAAACGGGTACGCTTGGGACTTGAGGATCTGCGGGGGCATTCGGGAATCTATTTCTATCGCGTGCATTCGGGGGAACTGTTGTAATTCCACGTCCGGAAGTCTCAACAGGATAAATTCTCGCGGGTCGTCTCGGATCCCATAAAGGAGTCTTCAATGGGTCATTAGGATAATAAACGACTCTCGACAAAGGCTCAAAGCTCGGATCTATCTGCACTGCTTTTGTGAAATAATATTGTGCCTGATAAAAGCTCCCGATATATTCATGATATTTCCCGTACCAGTACCATACATTAGGATCGTTTTTGTTCGTCTGGATAGCTTTAATCAAATATGGCTTGGCTGCCTCGTAACGTCCTTGATTCAATAAATTAATTGCCTGCTGTAAATAATTAGGCGCGGGCTTGGGTGCAGGTTTAACAGCTCGACGGGGTGCAGGTTTGGGAGCGGGCTTTCTTGCTCTGACTCGTCGAACTGATTTTTTCGGCGGTGTCGGGGGAGTTGGAGTCTTTGCGGGCTGCTCCGGATATGGGTTATAAGGCGTGCTGTCGTCTTGCGGTTCTCCGTCGGAAAATGCCGGATTATTATTTATCAGCAGAAGCACTATGATTGACAGAATAAAAATTTTTCTCATTGTCTCACCTTCCTGTTATAGTCGTGCGCTTGATTACTAAGTCATTAAGCTGGATGGGCTCTTTCTGGTTGTCGCGTATAACTTGAACGATTGCATTATCTTCATAAACTTTTATAACTTTTACTTTGCCGATAACTTTCGGGATTACTGCAATAGGCTCTTCGGGCGACACTGTTACATATGTATCGGATCTCACAACATCAAGAATCTCACCGACTCTGACTCCATCCTGCGAACAGTTTGCAAATGCTCCCAGAGAAATTATATATTTTCGTCGTATGCGCTTTGAGTCTGCTGTAGGTGATAAGATTCTTCCTGCTGTTACGTATGACGGTGAAAAATTATCGTTCGCTGTTAATTGCGCGCTTGGGTCGTTGCTCCTGATTGCGTTGCGAATTTGAGTCATTGCCTGTTTCTGTGCTTCCTCGATAGCTTTTCTTATTGCTGCCCAGTAAGGAGTCGTATTAAATTGCTGCCAAGTCGGGCGACTCATTCTTTGACCTTTGTAGGGCTGCTGAGTGAGTCCGAACAAATCGAGTCCGTCTCTAAATGGGCGGCCTAAACCCTTAATTGTTGCGTCAAAGAAAAAAACATCAGACTCCGAGTCAAGCGTAAATCTTCTGTCGGTGCCTTTAACGTTTCTGACTGATAATTCTTTAACCTGCGCTGTGTCATAGACTCTGATTCGTATCAAAAATTTTGCTGACTCATAATTGCCGAGTACATGTCTTTCACGCATTGTCGAACTAAATAATTCAATTTGTACGGCCATATCATCGCCGCGCCGTGAAGAAGATAGCCACTGATTCATGCCTGCTTCATCAAGAGTCCTGACATCAACAAGGGGCGAACGCTTGAACATTGACTCTAAATAATCATTCATTTTCTGCCGCAAAACGTCATACGGATAAAATTTGCTCTCCCAGACCTCAAGCTCTGTAGAATTTTGCGCCGGAAATATCACAACTGAAATTCTGCGCGGAAGTTGTGCAGCTTCAGAGATTCCCACTAACAGCAATAAAATTATCACGCACAAAAAATTTTTTACTCGCATTTAATTCACCAGTCCTGCAAAACTTTTTACATAGGGCTTAATATTTTCGTACCATTGTTTAAACTGTTTCGCCCATAAAAGCCGCGTCAACGTAAAGAAATCGTCTTCAGTGCTTCCCATAGTATCATTATGTAAGGCAGCTTTATAAATTTCTGTCGGAATCGTTATCATTATATCGCCGATATGTTTTGTCGTGTTCATTCGGGGAACGCAGCCGAAAGCAGTTAATCCCATTGTCTCATTCTCGAAAAAAGTTACTCGATAAGGAACATCACCAAGAGTCCCGCTTGAGAAATCTACCCGCCTTGAACGTGTAAAGCCCCGCTCTTGTGAGTCCTTCTCGCTGTCTGAGACGTAATTAATAATAACTTCATCAATATAATAATAGTGCCTGATATAAGCTGACAATTTATGACCGAGCTTAAATAATGCAGGATCGTGAAGAGATAAATTTTTCACGGGAATCTTCATTGTTGGCAAATTTCCGGGTGCTTTGGGTCTCTCGCCTGCCGACCATAAATAATCGGACATTTTCGTGCCTTCAGCTCCGCAATATGAGAAACCTAACAACATAGCCGCTGCTGTAACTCTAATTACGTTGTGCCAGCGTTCAGGGTTAATTTTCTTGAGTGCTGCGGGGATTCCTGTATTTATGAGTCCTTCAACACTTCTTGCAGCCTGAGAAGGGACACGCATTTTTTCAGGAATCATTAAATCTGACTCAGCGTCATTAACAGGAAAAAACGGCCGGAAAATTCCAAATGGTAACTCCTCACGATCTCCGGACGCGTCATTAATCCATAGAGACGAGCGTTTATCTTCGGACATTAAAGCAATTTCGCCCGCACTCGATACAATTTCGGGACGGTGTACAGCTTTCTCAATGTCGACTACAACCTGAAAAAATTTGACTCTAAAGTTAGTATTTACAGCAAAGGCCGCTAAAATTTTTTGTATTGCCGGTTCGAAGTCCTGCACTTGGTACGAAAAATTTTCATCGCGTTTTTTGCCGTTGATTGATAAAGTTCTGTCGCGCTTCTCTACCCATGCAATATGAATTAATTTGCGCTGATTCTTGTTCTTGTTGAATATCGACAAACGCGGAGTTTTTCCCCTTGTCCACATCTGAAGGGCTAAATTTTCGTCTATATCGTATGAACTTATAATTTTTCCTTGTTCGTCCATGTTTAGGCATCGCTCCTTTTCGTAAAATTTTGTGTGTATTTATGCAATTATAGCGCAATTAAATTTAGTTATTATTATGGATTAAGATTATCGCTCAAAGTCTTAAAATTTTATATTATTTGCAAAAATGGAGTGTATTATCATGAGAGGGAAAGTCAGAAAAATTTTTATGAGCCTCGTATTAGTTCTTATATTTGCCGGTTCTGCGTTTGCCGGAGTGCCTAGTATTATAATGCTGTCGACTCGTTCGTGTTCTGCGTGCGCAAAAATGTCGGGAGTCCTGCGTGAGATTAATAATCAATATCGCGGGAGAATTGCTACAACAAATATTTATCTTGATAATAACCCTGATATAGCGAAAAAATATAATATTAGATTCGTCCCGACTCTGATATTAAGAGACTCAAACGGGAAAGAAATAGCAGTTGAAGTCGGTTATAAATCGTCTGAAGAAGTGTTGAAAATTTTTGAGAAAGCAGGAGTGAATATTTAAGTGTGTAGAAAAATTTTATTTGCGCTCGTGTTCATTTGCGTTATGGGTGCGGGTGCTTTTGCTGACGATTTAAAATTTTCTGCTCGGCCTATTGACTGCGTGTCTCAAACTATGTTAGCAGACGGAAAGCCCGTAACTTTCAGATCATGGCTTGATATTCCATATGTAACTAAACCTGTAGAAATTGAATATCAGCGGTTAAATATTTATGTACCTGAAGAATATTTCAACGGTGAGACTATCAACGGCTACACTGCAAAAACTGCACCAATTTTCATGCCCAACGGTGTAGGAGGTTACATGCCGGGAAAACAATTAATCCCCGCAAATGATTTAATGCACGGAGGAGCTAACGTCTCACTTTACGCACTTTCACGCGGTTATGTAGTGATTACTCCTGCGATAAGAGGCAGAACTCTCGCAAACGGCAAAGCACCGGCATTGATTGTCGATTACAAAGCTGCTGTCAGGTGGGTGAGGCACAACAAAGACTCTTTACCTGCAGGAGACACAGAAAAAATTATTTCCGACGGTCTCAGCGCTGGAGGTGCGTTATCTTCACTGTTAGGCGCGACGGGTAATGCTCCGGAATACGAAAAATTTTTACGCGAAATCGGAGCAGCTGACGAGAAAGACAATATTTTTGCTTCAGTCGTTTATTGTCCGATAACAGATTTAGATCATGCTGATATGGCGTATGAATGGGTATTTAACGGGGTTAATATTTATCACATGGGACCAGCGCGCGAAATGGACGAAAAAATGAAGGCTGCTTCTGAGACGCTCAAGAAAAATTTTCCCGATTATGTGAACTCGTTAGGCCTTAAAGATTACACGCTTGACTCTAACGGTATGGGGACATTCAGAAATTTTGTAGAAGGCTTATACATTGAGTCGGCGCAGAAAGCTCTTGACAACGGCGAAGATTTAATCGGGCTTGACTGGCTTGTGATTGAGGGCGGAAAAGTTAAATCAATGAACTTGCAGAAATATGCTGTATGGGCTACAAGAATGAAAGCGGCCCCGGCATTTGACGCGTTAAATTGCAAATCTTTCGAGAATAACGAATTTGATGATAAACATTTCACGCAATATTCTTTCACACACTCGACTTCAGATAATCCCAAAATGGCCGACTCTGAAATTATTAGACTCATGAACCCATTAAATTTTATCGGCAAAGCTGACACGGCCAAGCACTGGCGAATAAGGCACGGAGTCAAAGATCGCGATACTTCTATGGCTGTACCTGCTATTCTTGCGCTGAAATTAAAAGAGTCCGGCTGTAACGTAGAAATTTCTGCTGCTTGGAATGTCCCTCACGACGGAAATTACGATTTAGATTTATTATTTGCGTGGCTGGATAGTATTTGCAAGTAAATAAAATTTTTGCCCGTTCGCGCTGCTTTATGAGTTCGAGCGGGTTCGCGTTTATTTCTAAGTATGGCAGCTAGACTTTAATATCAGTAAAAAATTTTTCATGTTAGCGCTACAAATTGTTTCAGATACAAAAAAGTTTTCGCTTTTAACGTGAGAACAGGACGAAAAATTTTCACGCTATAAATTATCAATCAAATAAATATCTCGCGCAAATACACACCTTAAGCAAAAAAATTTTTTCATGAATGCTTGCTGTCATTGAGAAAAATTAAATTTTTTGTAGTTGTAAATGTAGTTGCAAAATTTATAACTTCACTTGAGTAACTTGATGGTAAATTTTTTGTTATTATAGCATAGGTCAGTAAACATTTTTGGGAATCTATGACAAAATATTTTTGTTGAGCTAAAAACTTGAATATTTATAAAAAATTTGTTGTCCTCCCCCCTAAAACCCGTTTTTCTCGCGCTCTTTTTCCCCGCCCTTAATTATAAACGCACGTTGTTGCGGCAAACAATAGCAGCCGATAAAATTTTGACTTTACTTGAATATAAATTGTTCGGAAAAAATTATCCCTCTAGTAATATAATAATTACATCTCGCAACATGAAGGAGCAAAATTTACAGACTCACTTGAATATCTTTACGGGAAAATATCATATAGGCAGCACAAAATATTTACTTGAATATAAATTGTTCAGGAAAAATTATCCCTCTAGTAATATAATAATTACATCTCGCAACATGAAGGAGCAAAAAATTTTTATGTGCCGTTCTCTGCCGGACGAAATAAAATTTATCGAAACAGTTAAGCAGCTCGGTGACAGAGCAATTTTAATTGACAGCAGCAATTATGAAACACTCTTTATATCGCCTGAATTTCTCGCAATGATTGAGGCTGACTCAGGAGATTATAATTTTATGCAGTTAATTCACCCTGAAGATATTTCGCTCGTTGATTATATGCTCGAACACAAGCACTCACCCGACGAGTCAAAAATTTTGCAGCTCAGAATCTCTACAGCCAATAATAATTTAATCTGGTGTGAAGCTCATTTTGCATTTATCGAGTCAAAATATATTTATATAACTTTCTCGGACATTACCAGATTCAAAAATTATGAGGAAAAAATACGCACAAGTTATGACACTATCGGGCAAAATTTTTATCATCAGGACGAGCACACTCTCGGAATGTTCAGAGCTGATTTAACTCTTGACGAACTCGAAGAAATTAGGGGCAGAGACATTTTTATAAACGAGTCTGACATAAAAATTTATTCTGACATGCTCAAATCACGCGCAAAACACTATATAAATTTCATGGAACGCAAAAAATTTCTTGAAACTTTTAACGTTGACTCACTGCTTGACTCATATATAAAGGGTCAAATTTCTACTAAGCAGGTGTTATTGTCAAAGCGCGAAAACGGTACTATCTGCTACGTTGAATTTTCTGCGATGATGACAAGAAATCCCCTTAACGGCCATGTCGCAGCATTTATCACAGAGCGTGAATGCAATGACTCAAAAGTTTATCAAACTATAGTAGATAAAATTCTTGCGCGCCAGTTCGAGATGATTGCATATATAGCAACCGGAAAATATCATATTACAGTCAGTGAAGAGTTAGAAGGCAGCATACTCCCGAAAAATTCACATGACATTTTCAGCCAATATATAAATGAAGAAATCGTACCAATTTTACACGGCACAGACGAGCAAAAAAAGTCTATGGCTCATTCTCTTGCACCTGACTCGATTGCGTTCGGGACTCAAAGAAGTGCGCTCTATGAGGTAAATATTACGTGTGAGATCGACGATAAAATTTTTCACAAGCAATTCAATTTTTACGCCGTTAATCCGGGATTCTTTATTGTTCTGGTATCCGACACGACGAGACTTCACAAGGAACAGGAAGCACGCAGCACACAATTAGAAGACGCATTAGAACTCGCAAAGGCCGCAACGATTCAAGCACGCCGGGCAAATTCCGCAAAAAGTGAGTTTCTCGCAAATATGTCTCATGAGATCCGCACGCCCATTAACGCTGTTCTCGGCATGAATGAAATGATTATCCGCGAAAGCACTTCAAGCCGCATAACAACTTATGCCCGAAACGTTGAGAGCGCCGGGAAAAATTTACTCTCGATAATTAACGATATTCTTGACTTCTCGAAAATTGAAGCCGGAAAAATGGAAATCGCAGAGAGTGATTATAAATTAAGTTCTGTGCTGAATGACGTTACTAATATGATAGTCTTCAAAGCTAGACAGAAAGATTTAAAGTTTACAGTTAATGTTGATGAGTCCTTGCCTGATGATTTGTTCGGCGATGAAGTAAGAGTCAGACAGGTCGTAACAAACGTTCTCAACAATGCAGTAAAATATACTCGTGAAGGCAGCGTATCACTTGATGTAACAGGAACAAAGCAGGGCGAAAATATTAATCTCGTCTTCAGAGTTAGCGATACAGGAATCGGCATAAGAGCAGAAGACATACCGAAATTGTTCAAGAAATTCGAGCGCATTGACCTCGTGCAAAATAATACAGTCGAAGGCACCGGATTAGGACTCTCAATCACTCAGAATCTTTTACGCATGATGGACGGAAAAATCGAAGTTACCAGCGAATACGGCAAAGGGTCAACATTTACGATATATTTGCCGCAAAAAATTATTTCACCCGAACCGATCGGAAATTTCCAGGAAAAATTTGAGCGTTATGTTCATGCTTTACGCGCATATAAAGAGTCATTCAAGGCTCCTGACGCTCATTTGTTAGTAGTTGATGATACAGACATGAATTTAACAGTTATAGAGGGATTATTAAGCAAGACAGAAATAAATCTTGACACGGCCTCAAGCGGTTTAGAAGCACTCTCACACACTCAACGCACAAAATATGATTTGATTCTCATGGATCAACGTATGCCGCAAATGGACGGGACTCAGACTCTTAATAACATTCGGGCGCAGGAAAACGGACTAAATATTGACACGCCGATAATATGTCTTACTGCCGACGCTGTATCAGGTGCAAGAAGCAAATATCTTGAAGAGGGCTTTACTGATTATTTATCGAAACCAGTAGAGAGCGCGAGTCTTGAAGCAGCGTTAATTAAATATCTGCCGCAGGAAAAAATTTTATTGCAGGAGGGCGAGTCAGAACAGGAAATTTCAGAATCTCACGAGCCTTCAGAGCTTGAAAAATTTTATTCACTCACCGACGGACTTAATTACGACGAGGCCATTAAAAATTGTGCAAATGAGTCGATCTTAAGCAAAACTTTGACTCAATTCTGGAACTCAATAGATAATAATTTGCGCGACATTGAGAAATTTTTTAGCGTGTCAGATATTCATAATTATACGATCAAGGTTCATGCGTTAAAGAGTTCTGCACGTTTAATCGGGGCTGAAGAGTTATCAAGCAGGGCCGCTCACTTGGAAGACTGCGGAAATAATAACGATCTCGACGAAATAAAATCAAAGACTCCGGAATTAATTGCGCTTTATAAATCGTATCGGGAAAAATTATCGCCGCTTTACGTGAATAATGACGCAGAATTAATCACTCCCGAAAATTTGCATGAGGCCTATGAAGCTATAAAGGAATTTGCAGCAACTTTTGACAGCGACTCTATTGATGGGATTATTGCAAGTTTGCGCGAATATAGAATCCCCGAAAATGAGTCAGAGAGATTCAATATTATTGCGTCATGTGCTGATTCTGCTGATTGGAACGGATTAGAGCAGGCACTAAAAGATTTATAGACAGGAGAAAATATCATGAAGGAAAAAATTTTATACGTCAGCGACCGGCCTTCAATGGGTGCGGACATGTTGATAAAAAATTTGGACAATGACTACGAAATTTTGCGTGTGCGTTCAACAGACGAAATTAAACACGTGCCGGACATAATATTTGTAAATCTCGCGGGGCTTGAGACTTCTGACAAGATAAAAGCGTGTACAGGTTCGAAAATTTTTTTGCTGGGCAGTAAATTAGAACTCGATTCAATAGACATCAATAACGCCGAAAAATTTGCAAAGCCCTTCAACGCTAACGAGATTCGCGACAAACTAGCGGAAATTTCAGCACAGAAAGCAAGCAGCATACAGAAAATTATTTTACTTGTTGACGATGACGCAGTAATGATTCGCACGTTAAGAGACGGACTCAGCACAAGTTATAAAGTTTTGCCGGCCAACTCGGGAGCAAACGCGCTGAAAATTTTATCCCGCACAAGACCTGATTTAATACTGCTTGATTACGAGATGCCGGAAATGAACGGGACTCAAGTTTTAGAGACTCTAAGAAATAATCAGGAGACCGCAAATATTCCGGTGATGTTCTTGACGGCAAAGGGGGACTCTGGCAGCATTGAGAAAATTGACGCGCTCAAACCTGAAGGCCATATGTTAAAGACTCTCCCGTTAAGAGAGATTAAAGCGATAATTCAGAAATTTTTTGACGGGCAATAATAGATTTTACGCGAATAAAAATTTTACATCAAAAATTTCACTCAGCGTAATATAATATTTACATCATTCATTTATTTAATACATACAATAAGGGAAGGTGTTTATACAAATGGGGGCACGTAAGCCGGAAGATACAAGGAGCTTCGCATTATGTGCACACGGAGGAGCAGGAAAAACTACACTAGCTGAAGCAATGCTCTTCGACAACGGCAATATAACCCGTATGGGTTCAGTTCAGAACGGAAACACAGTCAGCGATTTTCAGTCCGAAGAACAAAAGCGCAATATCTCAATCAGCACATCATTAATGACTCTTGAGCGCAAGGGAAAAACTTTTTATATTCTCGACGCGCCGGGCTATGCTGATTTCACAGGAGAAATGAGCGCAGCAATTAGAGTCGCAGATACAGCCGTTATTCTCGTGAGTTCAGTCGGAGGAATCGAAGTCCAAACAAGTAAAGCATGGGAATATTCAGAGCACCATAAATCACCCGTTGCATTCGTTATTTCGAAAATGGACAGAGAAAACGCAGATTTTGAGAAAGTCCTAGCCGACATCAAATCGCAGTTTACAAATAACGCTCTGCCCGTGTTTTTGCCGATTGGTGCAGCAGATAAATTTACGGGAGTCGTTGACGTTCTCAAGGGTAAAGCCTACACCTACAAGCCAGACGGAAGCGGAAAATTTACAGAAGTTGAAGTCCCTGCAGATCTTGCTGACGAGTGCGAGTCATCAAAAGAGGCGTTAATCGAAGCTGCTGTAGAAATGGACGACGCACTAATGGAAAAATATTTAGAGGGCGAGTCAATTTCCGATGAAGATTTTGCGCGCACACTGAAAAAGGCCATTGCAGCACGTCGAGTCATGCCTGTTGCTGTTCTTTCTGCTACGACAAATATCGGAGTCCAACAATTTATGGATTTTGCTGCGGATTATTTCCCGTCTCCTGTTGATATTGGCGCGGTCGAGAGTGCAGAGCCGAAAATTGATGCTCCGTTTTCTGCGTTGTGCTTTAAAGTTATGGCGGACGCTTTTGTCGGTAAACTTTCATTTATCCGCGTTTATTCCGGCAGTTTATCATCAGAGGGCAGCAATATTTATAATGTCAATCAGGGCGAGGACGAGAGAATCAGCTCATTTAAATTAATGACCGGCAAAGACGGCAAAGACGTTAAAGAAGTTATTGCGGGTGATATAGTTGCGATTCCTAAGTTGCAGAGCGCGAGAGTCGGCCACACTTTAGCGGTTAAGGGCGGATTTTCCGGTAAATTTTCAGCGATTGAATTTCCAAAACCTGTTTACAGTGTTGCAGTTATTGCAAAATCGCGCGCAGATGAAGACAAGCTCGGAAATGCTATATCCCGCACACTTGAAGAAGACTGCTGCTTGACGTTCGAGAAGAATCCAGAGACTCGCGACAACGTGTTATCAGGAATGGGCGACATGCATATTGATATAGTTCTCGCAAAAATGAAGGAACGTTACGGCGTTGAACTCGACACAAAGACTCCGCAGGTTCCTTATCGTGAAACAATACGCAAAATGTCAGAAGCTCAAGGCAAGCACAAGAAGCAGTCAGGCGGACACGGCCAATACGGTGATGTTTATATTCGTTACAGACCGTTGGAAAGAGGCGCAGGCTTTGAATTTATTGACAGTGTTGTTGGCGGTGCAGTGCCGAGAAACTTTATTCCCGCCGTTGAAAAAGGTTTACGCGAGTACATGAACGCAGGCCCGTTAGCAGGATTCCCCGTTGTTGATTTCAGCGCAGAATTATATTACGGTTCATATCATGATGTAGACAGCTCTGAAATGTCATTCAAGCTCGCGACCCGTTTGTCATTCAAGAAAGGAATTATGGACGCTAACCCCGTTTTGCTTGAGCCTGTTATGGATGTTGAAGTTACTGTTCCTGAAAGATTTATGGGCGATGTAATGGGCGACTTCAATTCACGCAGAGGCCGTATTATGGGAATGGAAGCTCACGGAAAATTGCAGGTTGTAAAGGCGCAAGCTCCGTTAGCTGAAATGTTCAGATATGCAATTATTTTGCGTTCGATGACTTCCGGTGAAGGTTCTTTCTCTATGGAATATTCACACTATGAAGAAGTACCCGGCGACATTGCGAAAAAAGTTATTGCCGCTCACAAGAAGGAAGACGAGGACGAAGAGTAAAAAATTTTTATTTCCTCCTGACTCACAATCGGGAGGAATTTTTTTTATTGCATACAGGAGAAATTATTACATGATAAAGTTTTTCACGCGCCTAAAACTTGAATATATTTACGTTATATTTATGCTAGTTGCCGGGACAATATTGACATTCTTAACGCCCGTTTATCAAGTTCCAGACGAGCCGAATCACTTCGCAAGAGCATGGCAAATTTCAGAATCAATATTCATAAGCCCTACAGAAAATAGAGAAGACAGCTATAAAAATTTACTCTCACGCGTACCGGCTGCATTCTTCCCGAAAAAATATATTGATAATCCCTTTGACGCTGAAAAACGTTTTTCACTCGGCGATATTTCCGAATTTATGTCAAGCCCTGTTAATTTCAACGATATAATTACAATGCAAATAAATAATACTGGCTCATATGCTCCTGTTGTATATTTTCCTCAGGTAATAGCGGCTTATCTTGTACGTAATTTCACTAAGGGGGGGGGGGGCATTACTTCTACTCGATGAGATTTGCGGCTGTATTGTTCGTAACGTTGTGTATTTTTCTAGCGATAAAGATCTTGCCCGAAAAAAGTTTTCTCATATTCTTGATTGCAATGATGCCTACGTTTCTCGCCGAAAGTGCTTCAATAGCTGCCGACGCTGTAATAAATAGTGTAAGCATTCTTGTATCAGCTTATATATTATCACTCGCAAGGACTGACGAAAGATTAAAGCCTTCTCAAATTTTTATTCTTCTATTATCAGCTATTATTATCGGCCTGTTAAAACAAGTTTACGGGACTATAATGCTGTTATATTTTGTAATTCCGTATAAGAGACTCGGCAGCAGGAAAAATTATATTACGTTAGGGATTATTATTTTGCTTGTTTGTCTTATCTCGTCGCTCTCATGGCTTTATTTGGGTGTAACGAGATTAAATGCTGCGTCAGGTTTTAATTCCGGCATATACATAAATCCGGCTGAACAAATGAAATTTTTTGCAGCGAACCCGTTAAAAGTCTTTAAGGCAATAATCACGAGTTATAAAGATGTTACATTTTTTGCAAGATCTTTTATGGCTACTTTGGGTTGGCTTCAAGCTCCTATGTCGTTATGGTTTTGCTTTATTTATGCGTCTGTAGTCATGGCAGGAAGTTTATTTGGCGAGCTAAAAATTTATTTCCGTCAGCGTCTTATTATGATAGGCGGTTGTTTGGCGACTCTCTTAGCTATAGATTTCATGTTATATTTTACCTGGAATTCTCCGGGAGCTTTAATTTGTGAAGGAATGCAGGGGAGATATTTAATTCCGCTTGCTGTTATGGGATTCTCTGCGATTTCATATTTTCCAAGACTCAAACATGAGAAGGCTATTGCTTTGACGGCTGGTCTTGTTAGTGCTGCAATGACAATAATTAAGACGTATACATATTTTTATCGGGTATAAATAGTAAATTAGGCAACTATTTTGAATCTCATAATAAAATCTTTCTCCCTAAAAAAAATCCTGCCTCACGCTTTGAACATGAAGCAGGAAAAATTTTTTAATCATGCACTAATAATTTCATTAACTCGTCATCATGCTTGTAACCTACTGAAGACTCATCGTCAAAAATCATAGTCGCGCCCTTATCCGGTGTGTAGGCCTCCCATCCGGGATTACCAGTACGCGCAAAATTAATCCATGCTTGACTCATTTTGTCAGCAAGAGCCTGCGCCCTTTTTCCGCCCCCTGTAGCTTTCTCGCTCAAAGCAATATTATTGAACACAAACGGAATTTCAGAACAGTGATAAGCCATCGCATAACCTCCCATAACAGGAGTCTCCCACGTGAAAATATACGCATAAACAGGAGCTCCCTTTTGTGCTGCTTTAGCGTTAAGGATTCTTAGTGCGCCGTCTCTGAGCCAAAATTCAACGTACAATGAATCAGCTTTCTTCTTGTGAGGATAGGCTTTCATGAACGCTGATAATATAGAGTCTGCCTTGTCGCCGTATTTTTCGCGTAATTTCTCATCAACTTGTGAATCGTTCCAGAAATTTTTATTGTCGCCTTGATTCTTGTCCATGTTCACTAGCAGCGGGACAGTCGCCCATTCGTTGAGAGTTGAACCTGCAATAAGCGGAATATTTTTCACTTGTTCCATGAATCCGCCTGTGCCTATATCATTAGGAATCAAATCGCCGTCTTTTACTGGAGACCACGAATAAATTTTTTCGCCCTCTTTGATTGCTTGAGCCATTGCCTTATTAGCTGCTTCACTTAATTTCGAGTAGGGGACATTCTTAATTTCTGCAATTTTTTCGGGAGCAATATTTAATTTTTCGAGAGTCAATGCTGCGACTCTGCGTGCTGCTTTCTGTTCCGGGAAAGTTATTCCCATAAGATCAACAGCTCCGCTCTGTTCGATTCCCTTGTGAAAGAGTCCTGCAGCCTTAGGCATTCCCATTAGTGCGAGAATTTTTGCGCCGCCTCCTGATTGTCCGAATAAAGTTATATTTGCGGGATCTCCTCCGAATTTTGCGATATTGTCTCGAATCCATTCAAGAGCTGCAATTATATCAAGCATTCCAAGATTGCCGGAATATTTGTATTCATCACCGTAAGCCGATAAATCAAGAAAGCCCAAAACGTTAAGCCTGTGATTAATGCTCACGACTACAAGATCACCCTTGCGAGAAAGATTTTCACCGTCGTACACGTCTTCAGCCGCAGAATTTCCAGCCTCAAAACCTCCGCCGTGAAGCCATACCATTACAGGACGTTTTTTATCATCGAGTCCGGGCGTCCAAATATTAAGATTTTGGCAGTTGTTGCTTTGCGCATAATTTCTGCCTTCCCATAGCGGCCAGTAATAATGAAACGGGAACATGTCGCCTTCTGGTGTAATATCTTGCGGGGACATAGGGCCGTAATTTAATGCGAGCTTTATTCCGTCCCACGATTTTAATTTTGCAGGAGGCATAAAAATTTCTGATTCAGCGTAAGGCACTCCATGATAAGTGAAAATCTCATTGCTGATATAACCTTGAATTTTTCCGCCCTCAACATCAACAACTGCAACGCCGGGACCTGCAATAATTTCAGCAGTCGACACACCAGTAAAAGCAAGCGCAATAATTAAAGCACACGCAAAAATTTTTCTCATCATGATTTATAACCCTTTTGATTCAAGCCATTTTTCTATGTGATCGGCGATTACTTTATTATTTAGCTCCTGAAACATAAAATGACTGTTGCCCGTTATGCCCTCGTCAGGAAGATATATCACAGTCGCGTCTCCGCCGTCTTCGTTGTAATGTTTTGCAAAGTCCCGGCACTGATCTAATACACTTTTCCAGAAAGCTGTACTCTTTATATCATTCGGGCCGTTTTCGATATAATCACCGAAATAAAATATCATCGGAATTTTTGCCGCAACAAATTTTTTGTATGTCTCGCTGCCGACTTCAGGAGCAAACCCCGGTTCAATCGCAACAATTGCCGCAATATTTTCTGTGTCTGTCTGCCAGCCTACGCGCCCGCCCTGTGAATGAGTCAGATAAACAGCTTTTTTGCCGGTCATCGATCGTACTTCATATAACACTGCGCTTAAAGCCTTGCCGAAAATTTCTACGTCATAATTTCCGGTGTTAGGAGTCATTTGACGCAAAAATTGATTTAATGCTGCTTCACCTGCAGGGAATTGACTTCCTTCATAACGGTTAGGAGTCCCCCGCCCGATTCTGAAATGAGTATACCATGCCTGATCGCCGGGGTTAAATTCTGTTCCATTTGCCCGCGTATCTTGTTCATTATTTACAATTTTGACGGTTGAACCTGCTGCACCTCGTCTAGGTTGATCCACTAGAAATGCTGCGCGCCCCTTTCTCAGAAAAATATCGCTCCAGCCCTCGCGCCTGTCCGGAGTTGACTGCCAGCCCGTTCGAGTCTGCCCGTAACCATGAAGATAAACTATCGGAGTCTTATTTTCGCCGTCGGGAATTTGATAGAAAACATTTGCGTGGTCAACATGCGCCGTATTTCCTGCACGTGAGAAATCAAGCCAGTTTTCAGAAATATTAAATTTCCCCGGTAGAGGCTCTGTTACTGTTCCGCCCGCTGAAAAAATACCCTGTTCACGAATTATTAACGGTTCACCCGCAAAAGCCGGGACACATAACAAACAAATTATTAACGCTAAAAATTTTTTCATGAAATCACCCTCTAAATATTTAATGTGTAGCTTTCAAATATTGCAAATCTCCATAAAAATATGAAGCTGTTGTTCCGCCGTCAATCAAGAAATCACTTCCAGAAATCCAACGTCCACGGCTGCTCATAAGAAATTCTGCCAAGTCCCCGACCTCGTCAGGAGTTCCCGCTCTGCCTGCAGGACATAAACGAAGCATTTTGCGATAACCTTCACCACGCGGGCCGTGAAGTTCATCATTTGCAAGCGGTGTGATAATTATTCCGGGACTGATTGAATTTATTGTTGCTCCGCGTTTGCCCCATCGTGTGGCCTCGTACATTACGCGCAAAACATTACAGCGTTTCGAATATTGATAGGCCTTCAGTGTGTCAGTAATTGATTTTATGAACGGCAGATCTAATAATTTTTCTGTCGGTGAAGCTGCGAGCTGTTCGTTTTGTTCTTCGGGTAAAGCTCCGAGACGATGCCCTGACTGTGAAGAAATTATGACTCCTGAGCCGCCCTCACTGATAATTTTTCCGAACTCTTCAAGCAAAACCGCTGTCCCGTAAAGATCGACTCTTAAAATATCTTCAACTGACGCTTGAGAAGGCGAGACTCCTGCAGCATTAATTAAATTCTTTATTTCTCCTAAAGTCTGGGCATATTCAACAAGTTTCAAGATTGAATCTCTTGAGCCTAGATCCGTTGAAATTGTGCTTGTCTCAAATCCTGCATCATCAAGAATTTTTGCTGTTTTCTCCGCGCTTTCCTGCTTCAAATCTGCGAGTATTATATGCTTACCTGCTCCGACTCTTCGTGCTATTGCCTGACCTATTGAGCCTGTGCCTACAAGAACAACTACATTTTTTTTGCTCATGCTGACTACTCCTTTATTTTAATTTTGCGTACTCTTCAGCCGGTAAAAATCCGTGCCAAGTTGTTTTTGTGTCTTCGCCGGGTACTTCTATAGCTATATGCTGAAACCATGAATCTTTTGCTGCTCCGTGCCAGTGCTTGACGTTTGCGGGAATATTCACAACATCGCCGGGCTTTAACTCTTGAGCTTCTTTGCCTTCTTCCTGATAATAACCGCGTCCGGAAATTGCGATTAAAATTTGTCCGCCGCCTTTTGCTGCATGGTGTATATGCCATTCATTATAGCTTCCGGGTTCAAATGTTACGTTGAAGATTCCGACCTGCTCAAGTGAAAGAGGATGCAGAAAACTTTTTCCCGTGAAGTGTTCGCCAGCTATGTTATTAGGAGTTCCGACGGGAATAATTTTGCTCAAGCCGTCAGAAAGAAAATTAATTTTTTGGAAATAAGCCTTAATATAACCGATGGCCTGCTCAAATGTTTCGCCCTGAAAGCCGTGATCACCATTTTTAATTACGTGAAATTCTGAATCAGGATAAGTCTTCGCCGCTCTTTGTGAATACTCAATCGGAACAATTGAATCTTTATCGCCGTGCAGAATCAAAACAGGTTTTGAATATTTCGGCATGTCTGAATAAATATCATAGTCCCACATATCATTTACATAAACCGGGCCTACATCAAGCCAGCCGTTATATTTATAAATGGGCGGACAATCTTCTTTATTTGCAAATTTTTTGTGTAAATCGTCCTGAATCAACAGCGCAGGATATAAGAGCACAAGCCCGGAAATTTCATCAGCATGACGTGCCGCAGTTATTACAGAAACAGCACCGCCCTGACTGCCTCCAATAATTGCAATTTTCTTAGCGTCAACAAAATCCCATGATCTAGCAGCTTCAAGAACTGATTCTAAATCTTTTACTTCGGTCATCACGGACATTTCTGTAGTTTCACCGTCGCTATGATTGCCCGGTGTTCCGTCTGTTCGAGTCTTAGGGCCTCCTCCTGCAAAATCAAACGTATAAACCGCTATACCCATAGAAGCAAGTGCTTCACCATAAGCCGGCCATCTTCTAGCATAGTTGCTCCCGAGTTCATGTGCTGTAATCACAAGCGGAACTTTTGAATCTGTTTCGGGCATATAGAGAAGACCTCTTAAAATTTTTCCGCTTTCAGAATTTACAACGTTCATAGAAATAATTTTATGAGCAAATAATTTTTGTTCTGCTCCTGCAGCACCCGTTAAGCACAGTAAAAGCAGCAAATTCAACAACAATATTTTTCTTAACACGAATAATAACCTCCTGAAAAATTTTTGATACAATACTAACAATCGGTTCATACTATCGGTCAAGCGTAATTTTATCAAAATGGCAGGGGAGAAATTTTATGATTTACACAATGATGCAGGCTTGCAAAGAAACGGGAATGACTTATCAGGGACTAAAATTTTATTGCAACGAGGGCTTAATCCCAAATGTTAAGCGAGATAATATTAACAGGAGAATTTTTGACGAACGCGATATTGCATGGATTAAGAGTCTAACTTGCTTGAAAAATTGCGGGATGAGTCTTCAAGAAATGAAAGAATATACTAAATTATGTCTTGAAGGAGCTTCAACGATTCCGGACAGGCAAAAAATTTTAGAGCGTAAAAAATTACAGCTTCAGGAAAATATCGCAGCATTAACAGCTTCAATAGAGTATATTGACAATAAACAAAAATTTTATGATGAAGTTCTTTCGGGTGAACGTGAATATTTCAGTAATTTGCTTCCGTGTTCATGTCAGAATCAAAAGTCAGAATCCCGGCAGCACTAAACGGGCTCTGACTTAATGCCATTACTTTACAGCGTGCCGACTCTTGAAGTACGATTAATTGCATTTTCTTTTACATGGTCAATGCTCCACGTCAAAGCATCCAGCATATTTTGCTTATCATCACGCAGAACGCCTTCGATTTTCACGGAATCAAGCGGATGTAATGCCCAGAAATAACACTCAGGCAAATCCAGTCTAAGAAGAAATTCCCGCTCTTCTTCTAGGTTTTCTTTTTCTGAGGCCGGAATAAATTTACCTGTTCGTATATCTTCATCAAGTTGTGTTCCCACGAAAGCAGACATAGTGTTGATAAGAATCTTATGGGGCTTTATCTCGTTTTCCAATGCTGCGGAGACTCTAGCACACTCCAGCCCGCGACCTTTACCAGCCGTCCCAAGCATAAGTAAATCACAGTGTTGAATCCCGGCATTATTCAGGCGAATGCATTGTTTTCGAGTTTCGTTCGCTGAGTACCCTTTGTTCAGATTCTCAAGTACATCATTTAGGCCGCATTCCACCCCGATATAGAGATCGTCAACACCGGCTTCCTTCAAGGCGTTCAAATCGTCATCAGATTTAGAGGCGATATTATCCGTCCGGGCATACATGGTAATAACTTTTGTATTTGGCAGATACTTTTTTATGAGATCGATACGCCCTAAAAGTTTTCTTGCAGACAACGCGAAGGGATCTGCGCCAACTAGATAGACTCGTTGAATTTTCTCACAATAGCTTTTATACTTTTGCTTCATTTCCTTCAGATATTCCTCTTATTCCTCTACCTCAACTAGTGAAATCATTCGGAAAGGAACATCCTTATACATGTTGCAGAAAGTGCAGCTGTTATGAGTGCAGCCTTCTGTAATAGGAAGCAAAAAAGTACTCGCTTCTACCGGCGGACGATAAATTGTACCGTTATATTTCATTTTTCCTCCTCCAATCAAAATTAAAACGCTCGTGTAACCATTTCACGATATTGACGCAGCTTAATTTCGTCGCTTTCATCCATGAACTTCCGAATATAGGCAAGCAGCTCTTCTTTTGCCTCAGGTAGACGGCACTTCACATGAAACAGGTTAGAAGCGTGTTCATTCATAAAAATAGTGTCGTTAGTCAGGCACCGTACAAATTCATAAATTTCTTCAAGTTTTTCCATCTCAGTAGATTCAGTATAAAGCCCTTTTTCTATTGCCCTATATAGCGGGGTCCCCGGTACAACCGTCAGCATAGAAGTATTAACCATAGTAGGATGAAGCCCGTCATAAAGCTCTGCAGTTCTCTGTGCGTTGACAAGGCCATATTTATGACCGCCTGCTCCGTTCAGAAAATTGACGATGAAGGGCAGTCCTGATGTATTAATTTTTTCTAACTGCTCTCGTGCTTGTGCGGAAGTATAACCCTTATTGATACGTTTCAGAACAACATCATCACCAGATTCTACGCCAATGTAGGGATCGGAGAAGCCAACAGATGCCATATTCCGAAGCTGCTCTTCTGTCTTGTTGTAAAAATTATCGATACGGGCATAACCGCCGATTGTCTCAATAGACGGAACATATTTATGCAGCAATTCCGCCGTTTTCATCAGAACATCCTTCTGTTGTCTGTAAATATCCATCTGCTTCCTCATATGGCGGGCGGTTGATTCCTCCTGAAAAATGCATGTTTAAGCCCTCACTTTGTTATTCAGTAATTTATTTATATTATAGTCTAACTTGCTATATCTGCTGCGTTCACTTGGGAATTATTTCTGAGTGTAACAAAAAAAAACAGCTCCCGAAAATTTTCCGAGAACTGTTCTTTCGCAGCACAGGAAATTTATTTTTTGCGCTCGTTAAAAACTTCATTAGCAATCCTCAAAGCATTTAACGTTCGTGGAAAACCTATATAAGGATTCATTGTCGTTATTACGCTGATGACTTCTTCTTTTGTTGCTCCTGCGTCAAGAGTCCCGATCACGTGCGATTTATATTGCGCTTCAGCCGTTCCGAGAGTGCCTATTACAGCCATTGTCAACATTTCGCGCATTTTATAATTCAGAGTTCCCCGCGTGTAAGTGTCTCCGAAACAAAATGCTGAAAGATTATCCTGCAAATGTTTCTGATAATCAGGAGTCGAGTCGCGCATTTGATTAATTCTTTCGCCGTACGCATTGACCTGAAAATTTAAGCCCTTCTCGAATCTGTCTGAATCTGTTGTAGTTCCCTGATTATCGAGCGGCAAATTTACTCCCTTTGCTGCAAAAATTTCATTTGCGACATCAAGAGCCTCAAAAACTTTCGGGAATCCTATATAAGGTGCGACATGATACAATGCTTCGCGGATCTCAATGGGCTTGACGTTCAGAGCGAGCGAGCCTTCTACAGCACGTTTCAGAAATTTATGATTCTGATTAGTCGTAAGCACAACAATTGTAATTAATTGACGTTCTGTGTCAGTGAGCTTTATTTGCTGGGATAAATCGCCGTAAATATATTTTTTCATGACTGCGAATAATTCAGGGTCATTTTTCGCCGAGTCAAAAATTTCATTTCCGTGCATCCTTGTAAAATTTTCATCGGCAATTTTCGCGCGGTCATATCCGTCAAGAGTGCTTGCTGAAACTGGGAGCGCAAATAATATCACGCACAATAAAATTATTGCACTCTTCATAATTTATAGCGTCCTCCCGAAAAATTCTTTGAGCTTATTAATTTCCTGCTCGACAAATTCCGGTTTCCAATAAGTTTGTATGTGCATTGCTCCGGGAATTAAGAATAATTCTTTGTCGTTAGTTCCTGTTGCTTTCTCGATAGCGTCTTCGGACATATAAAGAGAATCCGCGATACTTCCTGCCATCATCAGCAAAGGCACGTTAATTAACTTAATGTTGTCGGTAGCGTCCCAAGCCATTAACTCGATTAAACTCGCCTGGGTGTATTCAAATGTTGAGTTAGGGTGTCTGTGAGTTTTGCCGTAATATAAAAGTCCTTCGCGGTACAAATCATTTTTTATTGAAGAAATATATTCGTCCGTTAGCTTGTCAAGATCTAAAGTTCCTCCTGCTGCTATGACATTATCATTTGCAATTATTGCGTTTCTTGCGTCGTTAGCCTGCTTTAGTCTTTCCTGAACGTCTTTAATTTGAGTGCTCATGTAACCTTCTCGACGAACACGGCCCGAATTGAACATGCTTAAAGTTGCAACAGCTTTCACGCGTTTTTCAGATTTTGCAGCGTTCAAAGTGTAACCGCCTCCGCCGCAAATTCCTAACATGCCGATTCGATTAACGTCAACTCCGGGATAAATTGTCAATAAATCAACCATGCCGTGAATATCTTCTGTCCTGAAAAATGGAATATCAGTGTGTCTAGGTTCTCCGCCGCTCTCGCCCTGATAAGCAGCATCAGCCGCAACAGTTATATATCCTAATTCAGCGAGTTTCTGAGCAAAGAGTCCCGCAACCTGTTCTTTTACGCCGCCATTCGGGTGAGCAACAGTAACAGCAGGATATTTTTTCGCCGGATCATAATCAGCAGGGGTATAAACATTTGCAGCGATTTTAATTCCGTTAAGCTCGTAAATAATCGGGTGAACATTTACTTTGCCTTTTACGTTCTCAGTGAGTGCACCGCCGTAAACAAAACCAAATTGATTAGCGTTATAAGGTGTCGGCTTTCTCTCCTCAAAACTTTTAACGGGTTTCATGTCAGCAAACGCAGCTCCAAAAAGTGAAAATAACATAACTATTGCACATATTGTAATTCTCAAGATTAATAACCTCCGTACTAAAAATTTTTTGGAGTATAACAACAGGTTGTAACTACCGGTCAAATTCTTAAGATAAACATTTCTGGAAAACTATGACAAAATATTTTTGTTGAGCTATTAAATTTGTTGTATGTGTGCGGCCCGCCTGTAATTATAAATGCACATTTTCGAAAGATTTTATTACGTGAACATCAAAAAATTTTTCTCCGATTATGATTCAAATATTGACATAAAAATTTTTCGGTCTATAATGTTTGACGTAACGAACAAACACGAAATTATTAATAGCTCCGAGCCTTAACCTGCAAGAGGCTCAATGCAGAGAAATAAATTAATAGATTCCTCGTTCTTGTTCGATCGTTTTATAGTTTTACCCCCCTCAAAAAAGTTAAAGAAGGAGAGAGACGCAGAAGCCCTCTCTTTTTTTATTTGTGCTATACTGTGATTCATGCAAATATTAACGGGAGCTTTGTAACATGAAAATCGAAAAATTGTCGCTCTACTTGATAACACTAAATGAAGAAAAACGGCTTGCGAGGACTCTTAATTCCGCAAAAAATTTGGTTGACGAAATTATAATAGTTGACTCCGGCAGCACTGACAAAACGCGCGAAATCGCAGAATCCTTCGGGGCAAAATTTATTTATCACAAATGGGAAAATTACGGCTTCCAAGTAAAATTTGCTGAGGAACAATGCAATTATAAATGGGTATTGAGACTCGACGCTGACGAAGTTATTTCACCTGAATTAGCGCAGGAAATCTTGACAATTAAACGCGACGCACTCAAAGACGGTTATATACTGCCGCGCGGTGAAGTTTTTCCGGGAATGAAACACGCTAATAAATGGGTCAGGCACTATAAAGAAATCAGACTCTACAATCGCGACTCTTGGACAATGAGCGGCAAAATCGGCAATGATGACGTAATTAAAGCTAGCCCGGACGCTACACACGGAAAATGCAAAAATTTCATAGATCATTACTCGTTTATATCGATTAATCAAATTATCAGGAAATATAATATTGAATCTGATTCACTTGCAGAACGCGCAGTAAAGCAGCAAAAAAATTATTCTCCGTGGCGGCTTGTCGGATGTTCGACGCTTGAATTTCTGAAATTTTATGTGCTTGGCCGATTCTTTCTGCTGGGCTGGTGGGGATTCATTCACAGCGTAAATGTCTCGATTCTAAGATTCCTGAAATTTGCCAAATTCTATGAGCACTATAATAATAAGTATGATGACGAATAATTTAATCAGCGTAATAATTCCGGCTTATAACGCAGAGTCACGCATAAAATTTACCCTTGAAAGCATAACAGCTCAAGACTATGACAACATAGAAATTATAGTAATAAATGACGCTTCAACAGATGAGACCGGCAAAATTTCAGCTCAATTACTTACAGATTCAGGGCGTAACTTCAAGATAATAAATCACTCTCACAATATGGGTGTGTGCGCGTCAAGAAATACGGGCTTGAAAAATTCATCAGGGAAATATATAGCTTTCATTGATGCTGATGACTTGATCGCGAAAAATTTTATTTCATGCCTTCACGAGCTTATAACGCAAAATAACAGCGATATTGCTTTTTGCGGGCTTGTTGACAGATTCACGGACGGAAAACCGGATAAAAACGTTCATCCCGTTAAACACGCATTTAATATGACATCGGGCGGAGATTTTATAATTAATAAAGCTGTTCCCGCTGTGTGGTGCTGTCTCTACGATAAAAATTTTCTCGATAAATATAATTTGTTGTTCCTTGAGGGCTGCACGTCCGGAGAAGATATTGATTTCATAAATAGAGCTATTTGCATGGCCGAAAAAGTTTCATTCACTGAAAAATGTTTATATATTTATATGCATCATAGTCAAATGGGATCAATTCGCGATAATGACACAATCGAGAAAAAAATTAAACGCTATGAAGACAACACGAACGCCCAAATTAATACAGCAAAATATCTCGCGGAAAATGCAATCTCAGAAAAAGTAAAATATCTCGCTGAAAATATCTTAACGCCTCAAACCATAATCAGGCAGGCAAATATTTTTATCATGAAATACGACACAACCGGCTATAAAACTTTTATTCATGATGAGGAGAAGCGCAAAATTTTATATAGGTCGCAAAAAATTTATATTCTCGTGAAAAATTTTGAAGTTTTCTGCAAAGGATTCTTATTGCTTCACATGCCGAATTTGTATTATCTTGCAAGAAAAAAATAATTGCCCGGTATTCAATGGCACCCGAGAAATTCTGCTTAGTGCTGCTTCCTTCCAGACCTGACACGATTCACAGACTCCCGCCGCATTGAGCCGGACAAATAAATTATACTACAGGTCAATTAATTCTGACCAGATAGAATTTGCTATTCTCATGCCGCGTTTTGATAATGCGATTCTTTCGGGAGTGATAATAAATAAATCGCGAGGCATATTATTTAGTGCTGACTCAATTTCCGGCAGTAAATCAGATTTCTTTACGCCCCATTTTGTGCGCAGTGATAATATTGCAAGCTCGATTAATTTTTCGCGCGGTGATAAATTTTCCTGCTCGTATAAAAATTTTTCGTTTATGTATTCATTGAGGCTCGAATAATTTTTGATTCTTACTCCGTCAAGATAACTCACAGCAGAAGGCCCTAACGCAATTATATTATCATGATTCCAATATGAAAGATTGTGCAGACATTCATAATTTGTCATGGCAAAATTTGAGATCTCATACTGCAAAAAATTTTTTCGAGGCAATAAATACTGCGCGTAACGATAGAATTTATACCCCTGAAAATTTAATAACTCGTTATCATATTCGCGAAATAAAGGCGTATCAGGCTCTAACGTTAATTGATAGGTCGAAATATGAGCCGCAAATTTCATCACGAGCTTTAAAGACTCTGCCCATGTCCTTAGAGTCTGTCCGGGAATAGCGAAAATTAAATCACAGCTTAGGTTCAGTCCCGAATCTTTTATCAGCTGCATTGCGTTTATTGCCTGCTTTGAGTCATGGAGCCGGCCTAAAGTTTTCAGCTCGTTATCGTTGAGACTCTGCACGCCCAAACTTACGCGGGTAAATAAATTTTTTCGCAGGAAATTCACGAGTTCAGGCGTTAAAGAATTAGGGTTAGCTTCACAAGTAGCCTCACGCAAATTATCAACGTCAAAATTTTCACGTATTATATTCATTAATTTATGCCATTGCGAAATATTTAGTAAACTCGGAGTCCCCCCGCCAACATAAAGAGTCTTTATCCGCGAACCTGTATAAAATTTTGCCTCACGTTCAAGAGCTTCAAGCCATGAGTCAATAAAATAATTTTTTCCTGACACGCTATAGAACGCGCAGTAATAGCACTTTCTCGCGCAAAATGGCACATGAACATATAAACCGCAAAAATTTCTATTTCTCTGCGCCATCAACTTGCATAAACGCTAAGAACGCCTCTTGAGGGATTGAAACTTTACCGATCTGCTTCATACGTTTTTTGCCCTCTTTCTGTTTCTCTAGTAATTTGCGCTTTCTCGTAATATCTCCGCCGTAACATTTTGCAAGAACATCTTTTCTCAGCGCACGAACATTAACACGCACTATTACACGCCGGCCGATTGACGCTTGTATGGGAATCTCAAATAATTGACTCGGTATTAACTCCTTTAATTTCGTAACAACCGCATGACCACGATTATAAGCTGCGTCCTTATGGCATATGAACGAGAAAGCGTCGGCAGCCTCACCATTTACGAGAATATCAACTCGCACTAACTCACTTGCTTTAAGGCCGATTAACTCATAATCAAGCGACGCATACCCGCGAGTCTGAGATTTTAATTTGTCGTGAAAGTCTACAATAAATTCAGATAACGGCATTTCATAAATTATTCTGACTCTTTCGGGCGTAATGTAGTCCATTGATTTATAAGTTCCCCGTTTGTCCTGAATTAATTGCATGACTCGTCCGGTAAATTCTGAAGGCACAAATACAGAAAGTTTTATATAAGGCTCGCGAATCTCTTCAATTTCTGACGGGTCGGGAAAATCACTCGGCCTGTGAGCTTCTATAACTTCACCGGAAGTCTTTAAAATTTCATAAATAACATTAGGAGCAGTAGCAACAAGTTCGACTCCGTATTCTTCGCGCAATCTTTCTCTAACTACGTCCATATGCAATAAACCAAGAAAACCGCACCTGAATCCGAATCCAAGTGCTTCCGAGCTTTCCGGCTCATAAGTTACGGCAGAGTCATTTAAGCACAATTTTTCGAGAGCGTCTCTTAATTGCGGGTAATTGTCGCGCTCAACAGGATAGAATCCGCAAAAAACTACGCTTTTGACTTTCTTGTAACCGGGGAGGGCTTTATTTGCGGGGTTAGCAGCGTCAGTTATTGTGTCGCCGACTTGAGCTTCAGCAAGAGTCTTAATGCTCGCAGTAATATAACCAACTTCACCTGGTAAAAGCTCATCAACAGGAGTAAAGCCGGGCTTAAAGACTCCTACTTCATTGACAGGATAAATAATCCCGTTTGACATGAACATAATATTTTGACCTGATTTAATTTTGCCGTTGACGACTCTAACATAGCAAATCACGCCGCGATAATTATCATAGACTGAGTCAAATATCAGTGCTTGAAGGGGTAAATTTTCGCTGCCTTCTGGTGCGGGAATGTCAGTTACAATGCGTTCGAGAATTTCATTTATGCCTTCGCCTGTTTTTGCGCTTGTTAATACTGCGTTGCTTGCGTCGAGTCCTACGACATCAGAAATTTCCTGTTTTGCGTTGTCCGGCCTTGCTGAAGGAAGATCGATTTTATTTATGACCGGTAAAATTTCAAGATTTTGTTCTATTGCTTGATAGGCATTTGCTACGGTTTGAGCTTCGACTCCCTGCGACGCGTCAACAACGAGTAAAGCACCTTCACAAGCAGCAAGAGAGCGCGAGACTTCATAAGCAAAATCAACGTGTCCGGGTGTGTCGATTAGATTCAATATATAATTTTTTCCGTCATTAGCTTTATAATCCATTCTGACGGGAACAAGTTTTATAGTTATTCCGCGCTCGCGTTCAAGTGCAAGGGAGTCTAAAATTTGCGCCTTCATGTCTCTTGACGCAATAGTGCCGGTTGCCTCCAATAATCTGTCAGCAAGCGTAGATTTTCCGTGATCTATATGAGCAATTATGCAAAAATTTCGTATGTTATTATTCATGTTTCTATCACCGTGTAAATAATATCATGACGATTAATAATTTATCGCGTCTATAAATAATCACTCTTAAAGCGTCTAATTTGCACAAAAAATTTTCATTATTCGCCAGTAAAACGAGTCTTTCTTCCGGTGCCGTCAATGCCGAATTTCTTATCGAGTGCAACATTATCGCCCGGTCTCGTAAAATATCCGTCTCGCGTTGTCTCTGGTTCGCCCATTGATAAAAGCTCGCTGACTGTTACGAAATTATAACCTCGTTCTTGAAGAATTTTCACGGTCTCGCGCAATAAATTAATTGTACCTTTGGGAACTAAATTCGCGTGAAATAATAAAATACTTCCCGGCCTCGTCATGTTTGCGACTTTGAGTGCTGATTGTCTCGCGTGATTTATATTTTCGTTATTGCCCGACTCAGCTGCTACGTCCCATTGAATTATACGCAGTCCCAGTGAGTTAATTATATTCAGCGCTTTATCATTTGCACGGCCATAAGGTAATCTGAATAATCCCATTGCAGGCGGTATGTCTTCAGCGTCTGCCTCTTCGCGTAATAATTCATATTGCGATTGAGTCCATAAAATTTGAGCCCTCAACCCCGAATCAGAAAGTAACGCGCAATTTCCGTGCGACCAGTTATGATTTGCTATCTCGAAATTTTTTGCGCTCATTATCTGCATGACCCTGCGTGAATGAGTCCTCATCCATTTACCGCCCATAAAAAGTGTAGCAGCAATATTATTTTCCCGTAAAAAATTTATAACGTCCATATCACAGCCCGTCGTAATCGTATCAAGTTCACACATGTCAAACGTAAGCGAGACAGATTTTACGCCGTCAGGAAGTCTAACACGCCTGATAATGCCTTCGTCCTTAATGGGTGCAAGAGTGTTAATCGGGATTTTTCGCGCTGGAGGATTTGAATTATTTGCTATTGCTTTGCGCGAGTCAAGTGAGTCTCGTGTCCATTCATCAGCGTTTGAGGCCGTACACGTGAAAATAAATATTATTGCCAGAAAAATTTTTATAGCTTTCATGATAAAAAATTGTGTCCCCCTGCAAAAATTTATAACAAAAATATTTTCGTCATTAATTATACATGTAACAAAAAATTTTTATTCGCGAGATATTGCAAGTACAGAAAAATTTTTACATTTTTGTAGTTGTAAATGTAGTTGTAAAAAATTTATCGCTCACTCTTTGAAAATTTTGGAAGGTTTACGCGAAAAATTATATCATTCTCTGACGCTTTTATATATCGCACACTGATATAATAATACGAAATTTTTACATGAAAGGCTAAAATTTTCCTTGATGGTTACGAACAATAATAAGCAAAATAAAAAACTTCTTGATATTCGGGAAGTAAAGCAGCTCCCTATTAATGCAGAATTTTACGTAATGGGCGTTGTATCACGTCTCATAAGGCGCAAAGACCGCAACGATAAAACTTTTTGGGACATTACATTAAGCGACGAGTCAGGCGAATTAACCGGAAAAGTTTGGAGCGACTCAACTTGGCACAGCAAACAGGGCGGAGACATTTTCCCCATCGATCCGGACAACTGCGGGCTGAAATTTGAAGGCTCAAGTATCGGAGCAGGCGGCAGAGTCTCAGAATTTCGCGATTTGATGCAATATAATTTTTCTGATGTATATTATCTCGACCAAGAAAAATTTCCGCCGATAGGTTTTGTACGTCATTCGCCGATTGATATAAATTTCCTTGAGAAAACTTTTAAAGATTTGGTCGCCGATATTAAGCACAAAAAATTACATGATTTCGTTTACGCCGTATTCTTTAAACACGATTTATGGGAAAAATTTAAAACTTGGCCGGGAGCTATTACGATTCATCACGCCTACATGAACGGCCTTCTTGAACACACTGTTTCTATGACAATAGGAGCACTCGATTTCGCAAAGCATTATGACGCATTCAAAGTTAAAATTAATCATGATTTAATAATTGCAGGCGGTCTATTACACGACATAGGCAAGCTCGAATCATATAATTTAAATCCTACGCCGCAAATGACTCTTGACGGGAACGTGATAGATCATATTGTGTTAGGCTATAACATGTTCAAGAAATTTGCAGAACTTGAAAATTTAGACGATGATTTAACGCGCGCACTTGGTCATATTATTATCAGCCATCACGGTTTAAGGGAGTATGGTTCGCCCGTTTTACCCGCGACTCCTGAAGCTATTATTGTGAGTGCCGCCGATGATTTGGACTTCAAGATGAATTTCTGGAAGGCTCAAATTGACGCATTAACCCCGCAGACGGAAATGACTGATTATTTATCGTTCGTTGACCGCAGACTCTGGCGCGGAATAGAGTTAAATTAATGAGCTACTCTATAAAAATTTCACGCGACGACGACGGACGCAGACTCGATAGAACTTTACGCAGCAAATTTAAATATGTGAGTCTCGGCGAAATAATGAAAGCTATCAGAACAGGATTAATACGCGTGAACTCGCAAAAAATTCGTGAAGGCAGCTTGCATTTATCAGCAGGAGACGAAATAATAACCCCTTGGCCGCTTGAAGAGAGTAAAAATTTTCAGATACAGCACAAAGCCTCATGGGGAAAAATAAAAATTTTATTTCAGTGCGAAAATGTCTTAATCGTCAATAAGCCCGCCGGGATTCTCGTGCAGCCTGACGAACCTAACGGAGACAGCATAATTTCACGCGTATGGGCAATGATGAACACTAAGCAGGCCGCCGCCGTTCACAGGTTAGACCGCAACACAACAGGAGTATTAGCAGTAGCTCTTCACGGTGATTCATTAAGAGCGTTAGAGTCATTATTTAAGGAAAGAAGAGTCAGAAAATTTTATCTCGCAATAGTCGCAGGCAGGGTAGAAAAAAGTTTTATCATTGACGCGCCATTATTGAAGGATTCAGAAAATAATTTAGTCAAGGTCTCTGAGTCCGGACTCTCTGCGTTGACTAAGTGCGAAAAAATTGCGGGTGATAATGATTATTCACTCGTTAAGCTGGAATTATTGACGGGAAGGACACATCAAGCCCGCGTTCACATGAGTTATATAAAACATTCGATTTTAGGCGACAGGAAGTACGGAAATTTTGCAGTAAATCACAAATTAAAAAATGTAAATCGGCCGTTATTGCACGCGTATGAACTTGTATTCCCCGAAAATCTGCACGAGTCTTTAAGCGAAATAGCCGGAAAAAAATTTACTGCTCCCATTCCTGACGATATGAGAGAATTTATAAATTTTCGCAAATGGGAGATTGATTTATAAATGAAGTCAAAATATTTTTTGCTCAGGTTAATTATTGCGCTTATACTGCCGGTTGCATTCTTTTATGCTGTAGATTATTTTGCGGTCAAGAACTGGAACGACAAAGAGTCTTTAATCGTTGAGGTTATAGAAGCAGGCCCGGAAAAAACATTACACGCCGACAAGAACAACGAATCTTTTGAGACTCTCGAACGTGATACAGTCTTGCAAATTTTATCTGGAAACCGCACGAATGATATTTTAACGGTCAAGACAGTTAGACTCGCAGGTTCAGGGCCGGACGTTAAACCGGGCGGGCGTTATTTGCTAGTTTGGGACATGTTCGACGATGGGCGCGTGCAATATTCTTTAGCTGACGGATTCAGAGTCTCAAGTGTTGCGACGTTAATTTTTGCGGTGTGCGTAATATTAATTGCTATGACAGGGACTCGCGGCTTTCTTGCGTTATTGGGACTCGGTGCTTCAATTGCTGTATTAATTTTTACGATGATCCCATTAATGACTCTCGGCTGGGATCCTGTTTTGCTTGCTCTTGCGTCAGTGTTTATAATTTCGACTGTTACAATTTTGTGTGTTGTAAGATATTTGCGTTACATGCTAGTTGCTTTATTGGGAAGTCTCGGCGGAGTCTTGTGCGGATTTGCAAGCGGTTGGGTTATGGTGCATTTATGGCAGTTGACCGGATTAGCTGGTGAAGGTTCTGCGTTGCTTGCGTCGACATTGCCGAATTTGAATATGCGCGGAGTATTGCTTGCGAGTGTGTTAATAGGTTCGATCGGTGCAGTCCTTGACGTTGGAGTCTCTGTTACTGCTTCAATGTCTGAATTTGTAGACTATGATAATTACATCCCGTTAGATAGACTCTTGCTTGCGGGCTTGAACGTCGGCAGCGAGGTTTTAGGCAGCATGATAAATACTTTGATTCTTGCGTATATGGGAAGCTCGTTATCAATGGCGATATTAATAAGTTCGGCCGGTGTAGAATTTTCCGGAATACTTAACGATCCATACATAGCGCAGGAAATTGTACAGGGACTCGCGGGGACTCTGGGTTTGTTGTTCACGATTCCTACGACAGCGTTTTGTTTCGTGTTTCAGGAGTCTTTGAGGCGCAGGCATGAAGATTAAAACAGTTATAGACATCGGCAGCAACTCCATCAAAATGCGCAGTGCAAAAATTTATAATGGCCGTCTTCACATTTTGCGCGATGAAACAGAAGTAGTCAGGCTCGGCCGGGGCATGTCAAAAAATGGAATGTTACAGCCTGAAAATATGCGTATAACTTGTGAAGCTGCGTCAAGAATGGTAAAAAGCGCGAGATTTCCCGGCAAGGACTACGAAATTTTTATAGTAGGGACTCAAGCGTTGAGGACTGCAAAAAATTCCGGCGATTTCGTGCGCATGATAAAAGATTCTACCGGTCTTGACGTTCATATTTTTTCAGGCGAGGACGAGGCAAAATTTTCATGGCTGGGAGCTGTCGACGGCTTTAATTTTTCGGGTGATGTAATAATGTTTGACTCAGGAGGCGGAAGCACTGAATTTGTGTCTGGCTGCGGAAATTTTGTCAAACTTGTAAAAAGTGTTCCCGTCGGTGCAGTTACTTTGTCGGAAAAATTTTTTGCGGATAACTCTTCACCCGTCAAAATGAGTGCTTGCGAGTCAGCTCTTGAGTTCGTGAAAAATTTATTTATCGAGCATGACATTTTATCATTCAAGACTCATGACGCAAATTTAATCGGTGTAGGCGGGGGACTTGTTGCGATGGCGAGCGTAAAATTTGCCTGTGAGAATTTCTTACCTTCACGGCTTCACGGAAAAATTTTGACTCAGCGCGATATTATGACTCAAATAAAAATGTATGCTGCGTTGAATTTAATCGAACGTCAAAATATTATAGGTCTTCCTGCGTCGAGAGCTGATGTTATTTTAGGGTCTGCATGTATAATCCTTGCTGCGTTGAGGCTTCT
>JAFSXS010000063.1 GCA_017443945.1 Synergistaceae bacterium | reverse complement strand
CGCCTGTGTCGACACTTACGAGTGAGCCTCTGTTGCGCGTGATTAAATCTCCGGCCCATTCTTTATAACCGCTGAAACAGTTTGACATAATGCCAAGTCCGCGCGTGTCCGTCAAAAATTCGCCTCTATAACCGATTAAGCCTCGTGTCGGAATCTCGATTTCAATGCGTAATAACCCTCTGTCAGGATTGTCAATATTTAAAATTTTTCCTTTGCGCTTTGACATTTTCTCAAAGACTATGCCTTGATATTCTTCTGGAACGTCAATAGTTACAAGCTCGTAGGGCTCGCATTTGACTCCGTTTTTGTATTCGATTATGACTTCAGGTTTAGAGATGCAAAATTCCATACCTTCACGGCGCATTTCTTCAATTAAGATTCCAAGCTGCAACTCGCCTCGCCCGGAAATTTTTACACCATCAGGACGGCCGAGATCTTCCATTCTTAGCGACACATTAACGTGCATTTCTCTCTGTAAACGCGCTTTGAGCTGTCTCAACGTAACTGCTTGACCCTCACGACCTGCAAACGGCCCCGAATTAACAAGGAAGAACATAGAAACCGTCGGCTCCTCGATTGAAAGCGGCTTTAAAGGTTTGTCTGCGATCTCATCATTTGCGAAAGTGTCTCCTATGTCGATTTCACTAGGTCCGGTCAGCCAAACAATATCGCCCGCGCTTACTTCGTTTACTTCGACTCGTTCAAGTCCCCGCGTTACCCATAATTGAGCGACTTTTGCATTTTCTCGGCCGGTTATCTGCCAGTCGTCGCCGGTGTGATCTGTTGAGTTCCATTTTGTAGAGATTCTCGTGAATGATTCACCCTTTTTGATATGGCCTTGAAGGATTTTCCCGCAGCCTATACGCCCTACATACTCATTCCATGCTAGAGTGCTGACTTGCATTAAAAACGGTTTTGACGGGTCGACATCAGGTGCAGGGACATAATCAATTATCGCCTGAAATAAATCGTCCATGTTGTCGCGTCGTGTGTCGCTTAAATCTTTTACTGCCCAACCGTTAAGCCCTGAACCGTAAAGAACGGGAAAATCTGCCTGCTCATCAGTTGCGCCGAGTTCAAAGAATAAATCAAAAGTTTGATTCAATGCGCGTGTAGGGTCTGCTCCTTCGCGGTCTACTTTATTGATGAAAACTAGCGGCTTCATTCCGATTGATAGTGCGTGCTGCAAAACATAACGAGTCTGCGGCATAGGCCCTTCGTTAGCGTCAACGATTAATATTACGGAGTCAACTGTTGATAAAATTCGCTCGACTTCTCCGGAAAAATCAGCGTGCCCGGGCGTGTCAATGATGTTGATTAAATATCCTTTCCATTCAACTGTGCATGGCTTAGATCTTATTGTAATGCCTCGTTCGCGCTCTAAAGGGTTATTGTCCATGATTCTTTCTGCGACTTGGGTATGTGCTGCAAAGGTCTGCGCGGCCCTGAAGATTGAGTCAATTAGAGTCGTCTTGCCGTGATCTATGTGTGCTACGATTGCGAGATTGCGAATATTTTTAGAGTCTTGCATAAATAATAATCATTCCTGTTACAAAAAAATTTTTTCCTGCAAATTTTAGCATAGATTATCATAATAAATCTCCCCTGCCGATTATGACAGAGGAGACAAAATTTTTTATTGCTGCTTATAATGAAAGTATATTCACGAGATTTTGCGCGTTCTGGTTTGCTTGAGTGAGCATTGAACTTCCTGCGTTACTTATAATTTGCAGCTTGATGAACTCTAAATATTCTTTTGCCATGTCAGTATCAGCTAATCTGCTTTCTGCTGCGTTTAACTGAAGGCTTGTCTGCGTCAAACTGTTAGCGTTGTATTCAAGCTCGTTTTGATATGCGCCGACTCGTGATCTCTGCGTTGAGACCTTATGAATCGCTGCATCAATAATTGTAATTGCCTGAGACGCGCTTTTTCTCGATGTCAAGTCAACACTATTTATTCCGAGAGCACTTGCTGTCATGTCGCCGATGTTGATATAAAAGTCTTCCCCGTAATTCTGGCCGATTTGAAACGCTGTCCCCTTGTCTACAATGTGAATCGTTGTCTCATAGGCTTGAGAGTCTGCGCTGAAGACATAATTTTTTGCTGCGTCGCTCCATGTTGCTTTAATATTGGCCATGTAATCAAATTCTATGCTAACATTCGGACTGATTATGCCGTTAATAGTATTTCCGTCGGTCTGGATATTTTTCGCGAGAACTTTGCCCGTATGAGCCTCATATACTGAAGCAGTGTAACCGTTTTCTGTCGCTGATTGAATCGTGTTGAGTCCTAAAGTGTTTAATAAATCCTCGTTCTCGGACGTAAATTTTAATTTGCCCTCATTGCCTGCAACTGCTGAACGAATTACGAAAGTTCCCGCAACAGACTCGAGTCCGCTTGTATCTTCTTCTGTTATGAAGCTGACGAATTTATTAGGGTTGTCCGTATATAAAGATTGATTCAAGTCATATGCGATTGCGTTATTTAATTTCTTGCGTACGTCTTCTATTGTGTCAGTTGAATATAATGTAACTTGAGTGTTTTTGCCGTTGCCCTGCGTGATAGTTAAAGTCTGGGGCTGTTCGAGCATAAATACTCCGCTTGGGTTATAGAATTCCGGAATATCTTGAAGAGTTATGAGTCGTTCGGGATTCCTCGTTGTGTTAGTAACATAGCTTGAACCTGCGCCATTTTCGCCGCGTCCTATTGAACGAGTCGCACCGTTTGCAGTGTCAATCCATCCAGACAAAGTTAATTCAGCGTTAGAGCTAATTTCGATACTGCCGCCGTTAGAACCGTTACCGCCTCCGATAGCTGCTGCACCGCCTGAACCTGTTGCGTTAATTTTTCCGCCGTTAATAATTATGAAATCTACATTTGAAGAGTCCCCGCGCGCTTCTCCTCCGCTGCCTATGCCTGCGCCTGAACCTGAACCCGTCGCCGTAATATTTCCGCCGTTAATTGTAATTTGTACGTGTGCGCCTTCGTCATTGTATCTGTTGTAGTAACCTCCTCCGCCTATGCCTGCGCCGTTTTGACTCGCTTCTGCCGTAATTGTTCCGCCGTTAATTGTGATTGCACCGACTGAACCTTTCCAGCTGTCAGCATTATGGCAAGCTCCGCCGATTCCTGCACCACAGCCCGAACCCGTCGCCGTTAGAGTCCCTTCTTCCGAGCCGGTACCCTCACAGCTATTTATCACAAGTGATCCTGTATAGCCGTTAACGTTTTGTACTTCAAGGCCTGCGCTTTCTCCTGTTCCTGCTGTTAAAGAGTTATCGCCTGCAAGAAATAATTTTACGTTTGCGCCGTTAATCTCGAATGCACTTCCGGAATCAGCAGAAATATTTACATCCGTTAATCTGATTTGAGCGTCGACCCCTTGATTTACTACAATTTTTGTATCAGTTGTTGAGCCTGTACCCTGAATGTGATATTTTCCGCTGCCGGTTATATTGAGTGCACCGTCTTTAAATTCCCAGCCATGCCCGGATGTTGCGCCGTTGATGTCTTCGCCGTCTTCTATATTAATTGTGAAGGTGTATTCATTTTCTGAGTCGCCGTCGTTGATGTCGGGTATCGTGAAAATTCCAGTTTTCAAGACTTCTGCTTGTCCGGGGCGTGCTTTGACTTCGATTCTGTAATTGCCTTCAGCTGTATTTTTCTGGCCGAATTGGTCTATAGTTGTGAGTGAGCCTGCGATTTTTACCTGCGTTGCTGCTTTGTCAGATGTCCACGAAGCTCCGGAGCTGCCGTCAAGTAATCTCTTGCAATTGAACGTAGTATTTTTCGCGACGTTGTTAATATTTTCGCGTAATTCTGCTATTTCTAACTGTATGTAATTTCTGTCCTGCGTCGTAAGAGTGTCATTTGCGGCCTGTACTGAAAGTTCGCGCATTCTTTGCAGCATAGAATTAATTTGATCCAGCGCACCTTCTGCGACCTGAAGCATAGAGACTCCGTCTTGAGCGTTACGGATTGCCCTATCCACGCCGGAAAGCTGCGAAGAAATATTAAGGGACATTGCTAACCCGGATGCATCATCAGCTGCTGTTGCTGTACGTTTTCCCGTAGAGAGTGCCCGCGCAGTGTTCTCGATTGCTTTATTAGTCGCCGTCAGAGAATTGTACGCGAGCATTATATTATTATTGCCTACCATCATCATGATTCTAAATATCCGCCTCCTGCTAAAATATTTATATATTTTCCTGATTTATATTTTCGGCAGTTAGACGGGGATTCTAAAATTTACCGCCCGCAACTATCAGAACCCGAAAATTTTTGCTGCTTCAGTCATGTTATCGCGAATCTTAACACCGAACGGACAACGTTTTTCGCATGAACCGCATTTAATGCACTCGCCGGCGTGGTGCTTGAGTAGTTCATAATGACTCTTGACTGTTTCGGGAATATTATTATTTTGCGCTGACTGTGCAAGATTCAAAAATTTAGTAACTGACGCAATATCTATTTTCACCGGACAAGGCCCGCAATGAGTGCAATACATGCAATGACCTTCCCAGCTGATTTTTGGGAACGAGGCAAGAGCAAGCGCGTAATCTCTTTCTGACTCGCCGGCATTCTCGAAATTTAATGACTCTTTTAACTGCTCGACAGAATGAGCACCAGCCAAGACACACGCTACAGCAGGACGACTCAACGCGTAAGAAATGCACTGATTCACCGTCAAAGCTGCACCCGCCGGAGATAAATTCGCGTCTAACAAATCACCGCCGCCGAAACATTTCATTACAGTAATGCCGACTCCGAGTCTTTGGCAGGTTTCATATAATTTTTCGCGTTCGGGATCCATATTTGTTAAGTGATTCGCGTAATTCTCGTCTGCCCATAAATCTTCTACGTTTTCGCTTGCTGGTTGTAAGTCATAGCAGGGATTTACGCTGAACATTAATACTTCAATTGAGTGACTCTCTACAGCTTTTAATGCTACTTGAGGATTATGAGAGCTTAACCCAATGTGCTTAATTTTTCCGGACTTCTTTAATTCGCGTGCATAATCAAGAATCCCGTTATTAATTATCTCGTCCCAGTCATCGAGAGCGTCGCAATAATGAATCATTCCAACGTCAATATAATCAACCTGCAAAAGTCTTAGCGAGTCTTCAAAACCTGATTTTGTCTCCTGCAAATTTCTTGTGCGTGTGTATTGGCCGTCCTTCCAGATTGAACACAAATGAGACTGAATAATAAATTTTTCGCGTCTACCCTGTAATGCTTTGCCGATTGCTGCGCGTAATTCGGGATCCGGCGAATATAAATCAAAATAGTTAATTCCGGATTCTTCAGCGAGATTAAATAATTTTCCGCACATTGAATAATTTTCCTCGATCATTCCTTCACAGCCTAAAGAAATTTCGCTGACTCTGAGTCCTGTTGTGCCTAATTCGCGATAAATCATAAAAAAATTTTCTCCCCTCAATAAAAGTATTATGCAATTATAGCGCGTTAAAGCACGGATTAATCAAATTTTAGCTACAAAGTCAAAGGCAAAACATTTTTTTGCAGACGGTGCCGTCTGCTTGGCAATAGCTGCTCCCGTTGGTCGCAGCAGGGGACATTTTTCCGTTACTTTGCAGGGCTTATTGTCTTCGAAGCAATTGGTTGATCCCACCCACCCACCCGTTATGAGTCTGGAGTCGCGTTCATGAAAAATTTTTTCTCACATAACGGCAATCAATGCAATGAGGGG
>JAFSXS010000062.1 GCA_017443945.1 Synergistaceae bacterium | reverse complement strand
GTGTTCTCGAAATACATTGATACAGCTTCAGGGACAATAAGAGCAATAATATTTGAGTTATCAGCTAAGTAACCGCCGCCCTGATTGTTATCTAGTTTCCAAGTGCCGTCTAAAATTGTCTGCGGGTCTAATGAAGTATGAATATTTTTCTCTATAACTGTGCTGAACTCGCAATTATAATCAAGATAGCTGATTGTTCCAGAAAGATTAATTTTTTCTTCTGAAGTCATGCTTATTGATAACGTGCCTCCGTCAGAAGTTACTGCTGTCCATTCGCCTATGTCATTGCGCTGGGTAGAGATTGTTACACCGTTATAGAATACAGGCAGGAATAAAGAGTCATTGCTGAGAATAATAATTGCTGTAAATTTTGCTGTCCCGCTTGTTTGTTCGATATCGCATTCATCAAAGAAGGCCATTGCACGTGTTACAGGAACATTTACGGTCTCAACAGTTTTATTTTTCTGAGCTGCTCTATATTGCTCTACTACTTCAGCAGGAAGTTCGCCAAATGCCGCAGTGAAAGCCTCAAGATCGCCGCTGTCAGGATTTATTGATGTTATTGAAGCTGTGCCGTTAGTTGATGATGACCACGCACCTTGTAAAACTGTATTAACATTTGTCTCACTGGGAGTACCGCTGCTGCCTCCGCAACCTCCTGACAAGATCATGAGAGAAAGTATCAAGAGTCCGATAAAAAATTTTTTGTTCATTTACTTTGCCTCCCTACTTTAAAATCGCTCCATCGTCTAACGCTATATCAGCACTTTCAGCAGCAGTGTTGCCTGAAATATCGCAGTTTACTGTTGTTAAATTTGCGCTTGATATATAAATTCCTCCGCCGTTCTGTTTTGCGCTGTTGCCTGTAACTTGACAATTATTCATGGTTATAGTATTCATTGCAGCCAAGCCGCCGCCGGTTGCAGCAGTGTTGCCTGTAAATTTGCTGTTGTTAATCGTAACTGTGCCGCTTCCCCAAGAAGATATACCTCCGCCGAATGCCGCTACTGAATTATTCGAAATATTACAGTTCGTGATTGTAAGTGATACCGCCTGCGAATGTATACCGCCACCGCCTAATATTGATTTATTGCTGTTAATGTCGCAGCTTATGATATTGACTTGGCCTCCGTCAACTTTTACTCCTCCGCCGTTCGTAGAATTACCGCCCTTAATTACTAAATTTTCGAGTGTGATATTTCCCTGACATCTAATAACTCTGTCATTTGCACTAGCAGCGTCTAATACAGCACTGGCACTACTCGGAGTCTTAATTGTGATATTTTTCTTGATGTTGATTGAGCGTACTAAATTGAAGCTGCCGGATAAAAAAATTGTCCCGCCGTCTTTAATATGCTCTACAGCGTTTTGAATGGCCGTCCCGTTAGAATTAGTTATTAGAACACTAGCAAAGCCGCTAGGAACGTGATAACCTTCGCCGAGATCTATATCAGCAGCAAAAGCACTACCGGCAAATATAAAGATTATCAGCATTAATGCAATTAAATATTTTCCCTGCAATAATTTTTTCATTGCCAAAAATCCCCCTTCATAAATTTACAAATAACTTGCTGATTTTAACACAGAATAGAATTATAGAAGTATAAATTTTGAGAGAAAAAAAACTGCGCCCACATAATGAACGCAGCAAAAATTTTTTATTTCTTCATGAGACCTGCGCCGGCGTTCCATGCTTTAGCGACTTTTGCTCCCGTTGCGTAATAGTCCATATTGTATTGATCGAACATTACAGCTTTTAATTTTGCGGGATCAACTTTTCCGGCAGCGTTTAAGATATTTTCATCGGCGATTACATTAACTATTTTACCGACGACTCTAATTTCGCCGAACATTTCGCGGGCTTCGAGTAATTCACATTCCATTGTCAAAGCAAATTCGCTGATAACGGGTGCGTCGACGCGTGAACTTTTTTCCGCGTGAAAACCTGTTCTAGCAAATTTATCGGGCATTTTGTTGCCTGTTGCTATTCCGAAAAAGTCAGCTTCTTTTATGTGAGCTTCGTCGGCGAGTGCTACTGTGAAGGCTTTGCGTTCCCGGATATTTGCGAGAGTCTTTCTGTCGGGTGCGAGATTGAGTGCGATTTTGTCCTCTCCGCAGATACCGCCCCAAGCAACGTTCATAACGTCGACAACGTCATTTTCTCCGTAAGTACCGACCATTAAAACCGGCATGGGAAATACCGCTGGAAGAACGCCTAAATCTTTCTTCATGATAATATTAAATCCTCCTGTTAAATTGTGATGTAATTATTTAATATTTGAATACAATTTTATTATTGCACATGAGTCAAGCGCGCATTATAAAATCCCGGCCATAAATAACCGGGACTCTTATAACGAGATAATGAGAAAATTTTTATTGTGCTAATTTCTTCATTGCCTCGACTCTTGCCTTCTGAGCTGCTAATTGTGCTTCAAGGCTTGCGAGCTGTTCTTCTTCCGTCTTGAGAGATTGATTCATTCTTGCTGATAAAGTGTCTGCAATCTGCTTCAACGATTCAAAATCTGCCTTAATATTTGCAACGTCGGTAAATCCGCCCTCTTCGATTTTCGTAATTCTTGAGTCAAGTGCAGCAATGGCCGTGTTAATTTCTTTCTTGAACTCATCGAGCTTGGGTGCAAATTTATTCTGCATCACTGTCCACATGACATTAAGCAGCAATATTACGCAGATTACACCGATTATTATTTGCTTCTTCTTGTCCGGCTGCTTCGGAGAATTATTATTTTGCGCGCTCATTGTAAAATTTTCCTCCGTTCATGAATATAGCAAAAGAGGCCCGTTAATGTTGAGCCTCTGCAAAAAATTTCATTATTTAACTTCGACTTCTGCTCCTGCGTCGGCGAGCTTCTTGCGGATCTCTTCGGCTTCTTCCTTAGATACACCCTCTTTGATGTTCTTCGGCGGGTTGTCAACGAGTTCCTTTGCTTCCTTGAGGCCGAGCGACGTAATTTCGCGGACTACTTTAATTACACCGATTTTGTTTGCGCCGGGTGCTTTGTAGACGACATCAAACTCTGTTTTCTCTTCTGCTGCGGGGGCTGCTGCTCCTGCTCCGGGCATTGCTGCCATCATGACGGGTGCTGCTGATGCTGATACGCCGAATTTCTCTACAAGTGCCTTCACGAGTTCCGAAAGCTCTAACACTGACATTGTTTCAATAGCCTGAATGATTTCTTCTTGTGTCCTAATAAAATTTTCCTCCGAGTAATATAATAAATAATAAATTTACGCTGCTTCGCCCTCTTGTTTCTTGTCGCGAATCTGGGCAAGGCATGTAACAAAATTTCTGATTGTACCTGACAACACATTGACGAGTCCCGATAACGGAGCTGCAATCGTCCTGACAACTTGACCGCGCAGAGCTTCTTTTGACGGGAGATCTGCAAGTGCTAACAATTGATTCAAGTCAAGCTGCTGAGTCTCTAACAAACCGCCCTTGAGAATAAACGCTTTCTGGGTCTTATCGTTAAAATATTCCTTCAAGACTTTTGCGACGCTGACGGGGTCATCATAACACAACGCAAATATATTAGGTCCCTTCATCATGCTTTCGGGAAGGGCATCGAGTCCGGCTTCCTTCATTGCGATTGCGAAGAGTGTATTTTTTGCGACTTTGAGCTCTCCTCCTGCCTCACGAACTTTAGCGCGCAGCATTGTACTTTGTGCGACCGTCATTCCGCGATATTCAGCAACGAAAACAGCTTTTGTCTTCTCGAGTTTAGCTTTTAATCCGTCAACGAGTTCATATTTTATTTTTGCCGGCATGTAATTATTTCACCTCCTTAATAAATAAAAGCTCCCCCTATTTTACACTAAAACAGGAGAAGCAATAACTATCGCGTTAAAATTTTTCTCCTGAGCAGGACTTACTGATTTTGCCTGCTGTCTTAGGAATTTATTTATTTGCCAGAACGAAAATTTTTCTACAATGCTAATTCTTTCTGCGCTTGTGCCGGATCTATTGCGATTCCCGGTCCCATCGTCGGAGCTATTGCAATGCTCTTAACGTATGTCCCCTTCACTGATGCGGGGCGCGCTCTATAAATTGCCTGCAATAAGGCTTTAACGTTGTCGAATAAATCATCGGTCGAGAAATCTCTGCGTCCTGCTGCGTTGTGAGTGATTCCGGCTTTGTCTGCGCGAAATTCTACTCTGCCTGCTTTGATTTCTTTTACTGCGTCGGCGAGCTCAAATGTAACTGTTCCGGTTTTCGCACTGGGCATTAATCCGCGCGGGCCCAAAACTTTGCCGAGACGACCTACTGACTTCATCATATCCGGAGTAGCTATTACTGCGTCGAAGTCCATAAATCCGCCCTGAATCTGCTGCACTAACTCTTCACCGCCGACGATGTCCGCGCCTGCGTCCTGAGCTTCTTTCACTTTCTCGCCCTGAGTGATGACTAAAACTTTTTTAGTTACGCCCGTTCCATGAGGAAGTGAGACAGTGCTTCTTACCTGCTGATCAGCATGACGGGGATCTATTCCGAGTCTTACGTGAACTTCTATGCTTTCATTAAATTTTGCCGTTGCTACAGATTTGAATAATTCTACAGCCTCACGAAGACCGTATAATTTTCCTGCTTCGATTTTAGCGGCGGCTTCTCTGTATCTTTTGCTGCGTTTCATTCTTTATGCCTCCTTGTGGTCGATAACGAGTGAAAAACTCTCCCACTTTATGACTTAATCAACAACTTCGAGTCCCATAGATCTCGCTGTGCCCTCGATCATGCGCATTGCTGCCTCTGTGTCGTTAGCGTTGAGATCTTTGCGCTTAAGTTCTGCAATTTCTCTAACTTTTGCGCGGGCGATTTTGCCGACCTTTGTCTTGTTGGGAACGCCTGAACCTGACTCGATCCCGGCTGCCTTCTTTAATAACACTGCTGCAGGGGGAGTCTTTAACTCAAATGAAAAACTTCTGTCAGCATAGACAGTGATTACAGCAGGAATAACTAACCCCGCTTGATCCTGAGTCTTTGCGTTGAACTGCTTGCAGAACTCCATTATATTTACTCCGTGCTGACCTAATGCAGGTCCTACAGGAGGCGCAGGAGTCGCTTTGCCGGCGGGTAACTGCAATTTTACCTGCCCCACAACTTTTTTAGCCATGATAAAAATTTTCCTTTCTGTGTGTAATGCTTATATTTTCTCTAACGCTTTGTAGTCTGTCTCCAGAACTGCACCGCCGAGAACTTCACTCTTAAATTTCACTTTGCCTTTTTTCGCGTTAATTTCCACGACAGGCCCTGTGAATCCTTTCATCTCACCTTCTGCAATGACTCTTACTGTGTCGCCCGGCTTTATGTCGATCTCGACTTTTTTCTCGCTTTCCTTCTGCATTCCCGACATGATTCTTTCGACTTCATCAGATGAAAGCGGCATAGGGTGAGTCCCTGCTCCGATAAATCCGGTAACGCCCGGAGTGTGTCTAACTGCATACCAAGACTGCTCGTCAAGAATCATCTCTACTAACACATAGCTTGGATATAATTTTCTCGTAACCTCGCGGCTTTTGCCATTTTTGACAACTATTCGCGTTTCAGTCGGCACAAGAACATTAAAAATTTTATCCTGCATGTTCATAGCTGTTATACGTTGACGAATATCAGCCTCGACCCTTTTTTCATAACTCGCGTACGTCTGCACAACGTACCAGCGGCGATCTCCCGGCATCTTTTATTAACCCAGCAGCGTACGGAATAACCACGCAAGAAGAAAATCTATCAGTCCCAAATAAAGCGAGACACAAAGCGTAAAAACTATTACGACAAGCGTCCAATACCATATTTGCCTGCGTGTGGGCCAGGTTACTTTCTTTAACTCTGCTTTTGCTTCACGAATAAAATTTTTCAATGAAGCCAGCTTCGATGGTTTCTCTGTAGTTGCTTTTGCCATTGTTGTATATATACCTCATAAAAAAATGGCAGGCCCGGCAGGACTCGAACCTGCAGCCCCCGGTTTTGGAGACCAGTGCTCTGCCAATTGAGCCACGGACCTGCATAAAATTTTATTGCTTGATTAACTCTGCAAATTCTACAACAGGTTTAAATCTTTGGCAACTGTTATAAATTTATTTTGACTCTTTGTGAAGTACTGACGCGTTGCACCACTTGCAAAATTTCTTAAGCTCTAACTTCTTGGACTGCTTTTTTTTGTTCACAGTCGTTGTGTAATTTCTGCGCTTGCACTGGGTGCATGTAAGTCCGACTATATCTGCCATTGAAAAATTTTCCTTCTTTCTATATATTTAATGTCCTGAGAATTACCCGCAATATTTTAGCACAGGATTAATTTTTTTACTTTATGAGCGGAATGCATTTAGTTATTGCACACACATAAATTTTTACGCACATTCGAGTCGCGATAAACGAAAAAATCCCTCCGGCCATTTACCAGAGGGAATAAATTATTTGTCCGATAAATTAATTTTTGTCGCTAAATTCAGCATCTACAGTGTCATTATCGTTATTGCTCGAAGTGTTTGCGCCGGGGTTGCCGGTAAAGTTTGCGCCCGGGTTGCCTGCTCCTGCCTGCTGATAGAGTCTCGCGCCGAACTCCTGCATTGTTTTGTTGAGATCATCTTTTGCGCTCTTCATGCCTGACTCGCTGCCTGACTCGATTGCTTTTTTCAGCGCGTCAATTTTCGTGTTGACTCGTCCTTTTTCTTCAGGAGTCATTTTATCGCCGAGATCGTTCATTAATTTTTCTGCGCCGAAAACTGCTGCGTCTGCCTCATTGCGTGCCTCTGCTGAACTGCGTTTTTTCTCGTCCTCGTCTGCGTGGGCTTCTGCGTCGCGCTTCATTCGTTCGATGTCCTCTTTTGACAAGTTAGAGGATTGAATCGTAATTTTCTGTTCTTTGCCGGTGCCCTTGTCCTTAGCTGATACGTTGAGAATGCCGTTTGTGTCGATATTGAATGTAACTTCAATCTGCGGGATTCCTCTCGGTGCCGGTGCTATGCCGTCAAGTGTAAATTGTCCGAGTTTTACATTATCCTGCGCCATTGGACGTTCACCCTGAAAGACTGCGATTTCAACTTGAGGCTGATTATCTGCTGCTGTCGTGAAAACTTGAGTCTGCTGCGCGGGAATTGCTGTATTACGCTCGATCATCTTTGTCATGACACCGCCGAGAGTCTCAATTCCAAGAGTTAAAGGCGTTACATCAACGAGAACTATATCTTTGTGATCGCCTTTGAGTATAGCTCCCTGAATTGCTGCACCTGCTGCGACGCACTCATCAGGATTAATGCCCTTTGTCGGTTCCTTGCCGAGCAGATCTACAATTTTTTTCTGTACCATAGGCATACGAGTCGAGCCTCCGACGAGCAAAATTTTATCTATTTCACTTGCGTTGAGTCCGGAGTCCTCTAATGCGCGTTGAGTCGGCTTTATCGTTCTGTCAAGTAAATCTGCTGTCATTTCCTCGAATTTAGCGCGCGTTAATCTCATCTCTAAATGTTTCGGGCCTGACTGATTCGCCGTGATGAATGGCAGTGATATAGTAGTCTCGGTCATGTTGGAAAGCTCAATTTTTGCCTTCTCTGCTGCCTCGCGTAATCTCTGCATGGCCATGTTGTCATTTCTTAAGTCAATGCCTTCTGTTTTCTTGAACTCGTTAGCAATGTGTTCAACGATTCTATTGTCCCAGTCATCGCCGCCGAGTCTATTATCGCCAGCTGTAGCAAGAACTTCAAAAACGCCCTCGCCGACATCAAGAATCGATACATCAAACGTGCCGCCGCCTAAATCGAACACTAAAATTTTATGCTCGTCCTTCTTGTTTTCTCCGTAAGCAAGACATGCCGCAGTAGGTTCATTTATGATTCTCAAGACTTCGAGTCCTGCGATTGCTCCTGCGTCCTTTGTTGCCTGCCTCTGTGCGTCCGTGAAATATGCCGGTACTGTGATAACTGCTTGAGTTACTGTTTCGCCGAGATAGTCTTCTGCGTCGCGTTTCAATTTCTGCAAAATCATTGCGCTTATTTCCTGAGGAGTATATTTTTTGCCGTCTATAGTAACTCTGTAATCTGTGCCCATTTCGCGTTTAATTGACATTATAGTTCTATCTGCATTGACTATCGCCTGACGTTTTGCGAGCTGGCCTACGAGTCTTTCGCCGTCCTTTGTGAATGCTACAACAGAAGGAGTCGTACGCGCACCCTCGTTATTTGGAATAATAGTAGTCTGGTCGCCTTCCTGAACTGCTATACAGCTGTTTGTTGTTCCTAAATCTATACCTACAACTTTTGCCATGATAATTTGCCTCCAATTTTAATTATTATTTAATTTACCTACTATAACTTGTGAAGGGCGTAAAACCCTGTCTTTATTTCGATAGCCCCGCAAAATTTCTGTAATGACTTTGCCGTCAAGATCGGGATTATCTGTTTGTTCTGTGCCTGAAGCGTCGTGCAGTGAGGGATTAAAATTTTCTCCTGCTGCTTTAATTGCTGTAACGCCTAGATTTTCAAGCACGTTTACAAATTGTCTCTGTACCATTTCAACGCCTGCTAGAATATCTCCGCCGTTCTTAGCTGACTCTAACGCTCTATCAAGATTATCAAGCACGGGCAGAATTTCAATTATTACGTCTTCCTGGGCGCGCTGTCTTGTCTGTGATTTTTCCTTTATTGCACGCTGGCGGTAGTTGTAAAAATCTGCTCTTGCGACTGCGAGTTCGTGTTCAAGATCTTTTATTTTCGCGTCAAGATCGGGCGTTAAATTTTCCTGTTCCTGTTCTGATTCTGACTCAGGCGTTAAATTTTCCTGCTCTAATTCTGCCATGAGGTTAAATCATTCCTCCGTATCCTCGTCTAAAATTTCCGCGACACTTTCAAGCACGCTGATTGATTTCTCGTAATCCATTCTGAGCGGCCCTATAAGACCCAGTACTGCTTTTTGCTGTCTCGGTCTTGCAGGAATAAGAATCATCGCGTTTTCTGACATTCTTTCATCTTCGTTCTCTTCACCCAGCGAAATATTTAATTCTTTCGAGTCTCTGCATTTAGCAATCATTCGGGCTAGGGGCTTTTCCTGTTCGAGTAAATTCAATACTGCCTGCAATCGTGAAAGAGTCTGAAAATGGGGCAGATCCAAAATTTGACTCGCTGCACTCGAATAAAATTTATAATTCTGATCCGTCAAAAATTTATCAAGCGCGTTAATTGCTCCCCTGCAAGAGTTTTCTGCTTCCTCAAGTCCTCCCAGTACATATTTATAAAGGGTCTCGCGAACTTCTGCCCACGAATGACCGCACGCAACTGTACTGATTTTACGGCTTAAATCTTCGAGAACTTCCGGCGACACTTCATAAGGCAGATTAAATTGCGAATGATGAACGAGTCCGCCCTTAAGCACGATTAAAGCTAATACATTATTTCCGCCCATGAGCATTAAATCAATGTGCTGAATTTCTGCGCCGTCAAGCCTCGGAACTGCTGCGACTGCTACACAATTTGTCAATCTTGCCATGAGGTGGGTAACGTGATTTAACAGATCTTCTATTCCGCTTTTGCTGCCTTGAATCTCGCGCCTTATGTCCTGCTCGTGTGTGTGATGTCTTGCGCGTGCAGTAACTGAGTCAACATAAACGCGATAAGCTCTAGCCGTCGGGAGTCTGCCTGATGATGTATGAGGCTGATAAAAATATCCCATTTCCTCAAGATCGGCCATTTCGTTGCGTATAGTTGCAGGGCTCAAACCGCGAATATATTTTTTCGTGATAGTGCGTGATCCGGCGGGCTCTCCCGTTTTTATGTACTCGTAGACAACTGCGAGAATGATACTTAATTGTCTTTCTGTCATGTTAATTACTCACCTCCTGAAAAATTTTATTCTTGTTTTAGCAGTTACTATTAATGAGTGCTAATTTTTTAGAACGCTGATAAGATTAGCAGAGGGTCATAAATTTGTCAATAAGCTGTGAAAATTTTTGCGATACAGTGAAGGATCACCATACCGCCGCCAGGGTGGGTGGG
>JAFSXS010000061.1 GCA_017443945.1 Synergistaceae bacterium | reverse complement strand
TGTCAAAGTCGAGAAGGCCGAAGGAACAGAAACAGTCTCTGATGATAAACCGCTTGAAGAAGGCGACGTACTCACAGAAGACGATCTTGCGGAAATAATCGACAACGCAGAGACTTCAAATGATGTCGAATTAGTGTCCGGCGACGCAGTTGTTGTGATCGGCGATGACGGAGCAATGGAAGAGAAACCAACAGAGACTCCGACAGAAGACGAGACAACAGCAGAAGCCCCGGCAGAAGAACCCGCAAAACCTGAAGAATCAGCAGCAGAAACTGAAGAGACTCCCGCAGAGTAATTCAGATTTCAGCAATAACACTTTTTCCCCGTCGTAATGGCGGGGAATTTTTTTCTTGACATTTTTGCGCGGCTATGTAATGATTCATTCAACAAATTTTTTAGAATTGGGAGAAAATTTTTACAGTGCAATTAACGAGACTCACATCAACCGAATATTTTTGCTTTAACTTTAACTTCTGGTACTGGTATTATCAGGAGTCTAATTTGATTCGGCTGAGTAGAGGAGCATAAGCACAACATAAAATTTTTAAATCAAGAAATTTCGCACCTTCTGAGCAGTCGAATCGTTCGGGAGGTGCTTTTTTTATGTGAGGGAGTGAATTAACAAAATGCCTGCATCACTACACATCAATACGTCAACAGGAAATTATACGGTCAAGATTCAACGGGGATTAACGAGCCGGCTAGGGATTGAGACTCTTAGACTCAGCGAAGATAATTACAACGAAATAGCTTTAATCACCGACGAAAATGTTTCGAGCTTATATCTTCAGCAAATAATCACAAATTTTCAGGATTGCCCCAAACCTGAAGGCGCAAAATTACGAGTCTGCGAACTTCTTATAAATCCTGCACAGCCAATAACAAAATTATTTGACGATATGGCCGGGCTTGGTCTCTCTGATAAATGCTGCGTTGTTGCTCTCGGAGGTATGAGCGTCTGCAGTTCGGCGGCGTTTGCGTCCGGGTGTTACATGCACGGGGTAAAACTCGTTTTTGTGCCCACGACCTTGCGCGCTATGATTGAGTCTTCCGTCGGAGGCCGTGCAGATTTAAATTTGTTGTCCGGTTATCACATCGCGGGAATAACTCATCAGCCTTCTTTAGTGCTTTGCGACCCTGACTGCTTGACTACCCTCACAGAAGCCGAATATAAATCAGGTATAGCTGAAGCACTTAGCATCGCAATAATGACCGGCGGAGAAATTTTGCGCTTTTTCCTGAATGACAATTTACGCCCAAATATAGATAAAGTTATTGAGTCATGCATAAAATTTCGTGCAGAATGTTTTGACGAGGACGGACACAAAAAATTTCAGAACATGGCGCGCGCAATAGGTAACGCAATAGAAAGATTTTCATGCGGACGTGTGAGTCATGACTTGGCCGTCTCAGAAGGTGCAGCAATAGTCGCTAAGGCCGGATTAAAGCTCGAAATTTTCAGTGCTAGTACGTCAGCAAAGATTTTAAACGCGTTGAAAGCTCAAGATTTACCAGTTAATTATATGGGCGATTTGACAGCAGAAACTATTTCACGCGAGATTTTCAGAGCAGCAAAGGCCCACGATAACAGCGTAAAATTTGCCCTCCCGACTGATAATAATAATTATGAGCTCAGAGAGATAAATTTACGCGAATTAGAATCATTTATTTATGCAGGCATGACGGCTTAAAATGTAATATAATATCAATAAATATTTTCAGGAGGTGCTGCAATCATGGAAATTCGCTTTGTACAGCGCGGAGCTGAAATCGACGAGAAGCTCAGGGACTACATGGAGAAGAAAATTTCACGCATGGAAAAATTCTTCAGGAAAATTTTAAATTGTCAAATCGTCGTAACTCATCACAAAGGCAGTTTCAACGTCGAGACAACAGCAAATGCAAACGGGGTAATCTTACGCGCAGAAGAGGACGCACAGGAACCGAGAAAAGCATTTGACCAGTCATTAAAGAATCTTGAGCGCAGAATCAAGAAATATAATTCTTACCTCAAGGACAGGGCACAGCTTGGAGCGGGTGAAGATTTCTCCTTCAGCGTTGATGAACCCTCAGAGCCGGACACTAACACGCCTGCAATCGACAAAGTCAAGAAAGTCCAGATTCACCCGATGGACACAGCCGAAGCAATTATGCAAATGGAATTAGTCGGGCACGCTTTCTTTATGTTCCAGAATGCAGAGACAGGAGAAATTAACGTTGTCTACAAACGCAAGAGCAGCGGTTACGGACTCTTAGAACCTGTGAGATAACTATCAAAAATTTTTTCCCTCTGGTCGTGATTGGCCGGAGGGATTTATTTATTTGCTCATTAATTCATTCAGCCAAGACTCTAATGCGTTACCGTCGCGCAATAATTTCCCGTCTTTGGAAGTAAAAGCGTGTTTTGTGTAACCTTCTGCGGCGAGTTTATTTGTGTCTGCGTGAAAGATTTTGCATGAAAATGTTACGCTGACTTTCGAGAGCTTGCTAATTGTCGTCTCGATTATAATTTCGTCCTCATAAAACAGTGATGATTTAAACCTGCAATGAGCTTCAACGACGGGCAGTAAGACTCCTTCAGCCTCCCAGAGCGCGAAACTTTTTCCGTTAGCCCTGCATAAATCACTTCGTCCCATCTCGAACCAGTTAAAATAATTTGCGTGATAGGCGACTCCCATTTTATCTGTCTCTGCATAACGTACTCTAGTGCGTGTTAATTGCTTTAATTCCTGCAAGTGTTTGGCCTCCTGGCGTGTTAAAATTTTTGCGGTTATAATATCACGAAATTTTTATTTATTTCACGTTTAGAATCGAGTCAAAACCTGTCTGCACGAGAATATCATTTATTGCGGGATTAATATTTTCGAGCGTTACACCGTTTTTAATGCGCTTATGAATTATCAGCAAGACCCTTAATCCGGCCGAAGAAATATAATCAAGTTCTGAGCAGTTAATCACGACATAATTTATTTTGTGCTGAGTCTCTAATTTTTCGTAAAATGCAAGTAAATCCGGTGCGCTCAATGTGTCAAGCCTGCCTGTCAAATTTAATGCGAGTTTGCCGGAAATTAATTTTGCGTCGAGACTGAATTTATTTGATTTAATGCTTGATTCATGAATCTTTTGCGAGTCATCAAGGGTAATTTTCCAGAAAGCTATATCTCTCATTGCAGATTTTAATTTTTCGGCCTGATCGTGATTTATTTCTGCTATTTCCGTTAAATCGGGCATGTAATCGGCAACTATTAATCTTTCATGCTTGAGTCCGTGAGAATGCAGAAAATTTACCGCCCTCTTAGTATCCCCCTCAATATCATGAAAACGAGGACTTATTATCATTATAAATTTTTGCAGGTGAATATCTGATTTATTCTGCGCTCCCCTGCGTATATTCGATAGGGACTCTTTGTAATTATCGCCTAAGAAGACTTTTGCAGCTTGAACGTACATCATGAAAGATTCAGGATCTGCCATAATCCAGCAACCGCCGTGAGACTCTAAAATTTTTCTGATGTTATCGCATAAGGCCGCAGACTCTGACTCCGTGAAATACATAAAGAGTCCTTCAGTTGTAATGCATACAGGGCCGCTAATGTCGTCAAAAACTTTTTTCAGCGAGTCATAATTTGTAGCGTCGACAGCCTGAAATTTTACGAGATCGCGTTTACTTGAATCTATCAGGGACATAACAACCGGTTCAAATTCATTTATCACAGCAGGTAAATCAAGTCCGACAAATTTTTTATTTTTCCGCGCAAATTTTATAGCTCTGGGAGTATAGCCGCATGGTAAATCTATTTCTGTATCGAGATTTAATTTTTCGATAATAGCATTCATTGTGAAAAAACGAATCCAGATTCCGGCGCTCTCACATAATAATTCAGCTTGTGAGGGTTTATTTATCAATGAGCTTTGCATTTTTTCGCGATTGAGTCCGAGTTTAGATAAAATTTCTTCCGCGTCCTTGTCGCCTGATAGTGCGAGGTCAAATAAAGTCATCTTTGCAGTATTAAATACGGGGTTAGCGATTTCCCGAATTTCTTGACTCACTGTAATATCATTCCCGTTAAATAAATTATCGGCCATAAAAAATTTTGCTCCTTCTCATGAATGTAACGCTAAAATATAATATCATAAAAATATTTGCGGAAAAATTATATTTTGTGAGTTAATTTCATGCGCATTTTTCTTATCACGTGTTTCACGACATCAACAACGAATACTCCCAACGGCAAAAACTTAAATGCGAAGCTCCAACGCTTTAACGGCGGATAATTATTTAACTTGCGGAAGATTGAATTTAATTCTTGATTGCTGCGTGATAGGAGATAGGGATAACAGAAAGTTGCTATATTTGTTCCGTGATGCCTGCTTTGTGTCTCGACGATTATAAAATTTGGGTTTGCGTTATTCTTGACTAGTTCATGTTGAGCAATATCGATTTGACATTCTTTAGGCCAGATGTAATAGCCCCCCCACACCTGAGTCAAATTACTGATGTCATAATACTTATTTACTGCAGGATTAGACGCGTTCATAAGCACAAAGGGAGACTCAGAACTGATTTGATGCTTGATAGAAAATTGTCCGGAAATCGAGAAAAATCTTTCAGCGTTCAGAAAATGAGCGAATAATACAGCCGCATAACCGCCCGACGAACTCCCGCATGTAGTAACTTCAAAGCCGGCCGTTAAATTTTTCAAGAAATCTGCTATTTTCTCGACAGTGTTTATTTTCGCGTTAATTCCGGTTATATGCCATTGTTTATAAATGTCGCGTATAAATATTATAAGCTCGTAATATTGCATGATTCTTTTGTCGTTTGCGATGTTTTCCCATTCGTAGCGGTCATTTTGGGTAATTATTTCTGTAAATTCCTGTTCTGTGTTGGGATAAAGTCCATTGCTGGAAAAAAATATAATTGCGCGTCCTGTTTTGCTGCCTGTGCGTATGAGTCTGTAATTATCTTTCTCGTACTCGCGTTCAAGTAATTTGCTGCCATTCCATGGAAACGGAAAATTTTTGTAGCCCGGCATGATAAATAATTACCTCCTGATAAAAAATTTAGGGGAATCGCTCCCCTTTTTATTATAGCTGATACAGTTAAAGTCAAAGGCGAAAACCTTTTTTATTTATGCACTCTTGCCGAGATAAGCCGCCTTAATGTCTTTATCCTGCAATAAATCGCTGCTTCTGCCTTCTTTTATGAGTCTCCCAGTCTGCAAAACGTATGCCCGGTGAGATAATAATAATGCCTGTCTTGCGTTCTGTTCAACTAATAAAATGCTGACTCCCTGTTCATTGACGCGCTTTAATTCCTTGAAAATGTCTCGTATTATAATAGGAGCTAATCCTAGTGAAGGCTCATCAAGCAGTAAAACTCTCGGACGCGCCATTAATGCACGTGCAATCGCTAACATTTGCTGTTCGCCCCCTGAAAGAGTCCCCGCGTACTGATTGATTCTTTCCTTCAGAATCGGAAATAACGAGAACACCCACTCATAATCCTTTGCAAGCTCGCTCTTGTCCTTGCGTATGAATGCACCGACACGCAAATTTTCATGAACCGTCAATGTTGTGAAGACCCGCCGGCCTTCTGGAACTAATGCGACTCCGCTCTGAACGATTTTATAATTTTTTGACGATAACGGGTAACTGTCGAGAAAAATATTTCCGCCCGCAATCTTTACCATTCCCATTATTGCGTTCATTAGAGTAGATTTCCCTGCACCATTTGCGCCGATAACTGAAACTATTTCGTTCTCAAGCAGCTTTATAGAGACTCCATCAAGAGCCTTAATTGCGCCGTAATTGACGTAAATATCTTTTGCTTCAAGTAAAATTTTGCTCATGATTTACTCGTCCTCCGTTCCTAAATAAGCCGTTAAGACTTCAGGGTTATTCTGAATCTCTTCGCCGGAACCTTCTGCAATTTTCGCGCCGAAATTCAAGCAAATTATATGAGGACAAATTTTCATGATTAGATCCATATGATGTTCAATTACTAAAATAGTTAGCTCGAAATCTTTATGAATGCCCGTGATTAAGTCATTAAGTTCTATAACTTCTTCAGGGTTCATTCCTGCAGCAGGTTCATCGAGTAATAACAATTTTGGTGCAAGAGCAAGAGCACGCGCAATTTCGAGTCGTCTCTGCATACCATAAGGAAGAGTCCCAGCCGCCTGATTCGCCCTGTCAGAAAGTCCGACGCGCTCAAGTAATTCAAGACTGTTAAGGCGTAACTGCTTCTCAACTTTTGACCAGCGTCCCAAATGAAAACATGACTCAATAAAGCTATACCAGCATGAAGGATCCGGGCTGTTAATCCGAATCATATTCCCCGAAAAAAATTCTTCCTTATGTGAATCAATATATCTGTTCTGCGCGGCCGTCATCACGTTATCAAGCACACTAGAACGCGTAAATAATCTCAAATTCTGAAATGTCCGGGCAATTCCGAGTCTGTTAATCTGATAGGCTTTGAGCGGCGTTATATCTGAACCGTTAAAATATACATTGCCTGCACTGGGTGTGTAGACTCCCGTTATTATATTAAAAATTGTCGTCTTACCTGCTCCGTTTGGGCCGATTATTCCCGTTAAAGAATTTGACTCAACCTTGAACGACATATCATGAAGTGCTGCTATTCCTCCGAAGAACATATCTATATTTGTAAGCTCAAGCATTTATTTATTTTCGCCCCCTTTGAAGTCCCATATCTCGCGGCTTCCAAGCAAACCTTCAGGCCGGAAGACCATTATTATAACGAGCAATAAGCCATAAATTAACATTCTATACTGCGAAATATCCCTAAAATATTCCATTATGAGCGTAATAGCTGCTGATCCTAAAATTGTCCCGCTCATTGAACCTAGACCGCCGAAAACTACGACCGCCGTTAATTCCGTCGACTTCATCATATCAAACATTGAAGGCTGTATAAAGCTCATGTAACCGCCTAACAACGCGCCCGCAATCCCGCAGTAAAACGCTGACAATAATAATGCTTTCATTCTCGTGTGAGGCGTATTGAATCCCATTAACGACGCAGCAGCAGAGTCATCACGTGAAGCCCTTAACTCACGGCCTAAGCGACTGTCAAGAAAATTAAATGTTATTATCGCAAGCCCAATGAAAATTATTACTGCCGTCTCTCTCGTTGTGTAAGGCTCGATTCCAGGAAAACCGCGCGCACCTCGAGTGAATGACTGCCAGTTTTCGAGAATTAATCTTATCGCCTCGCCGAGTCCTATTGATGCAATCGCGTAATAATCGCCCGTTAATTTCAGAGTCGGAAGTCCTATCAGCCACGCAATTAATATCGCCATTAAGCCCCCTGCAATTATCGCCGGGATCCAATCAATTCCATATCTTACAGTTAAAATCGCTGTAGTATATGCTCCTACTGCCATATATGCAGCGTGGCCAAGCGTGAATATTCCTGTGAAGCCCGTTAATATGCTGACTCCCATTGCTGCAATACAATTTATGCACATGAGAATAACAATTCCCTCTTGATAACCGCCCATAGGCCATAACGCAAGAGCAAGCCCGATTAATAGCAACAAAATATTTCTCTTCATGATTATATCTTCTCACTTACTGCCTTGCCGAAGAATCCAGCAGGACGAATCAATAACATTATTACAAGCAGCGAATATACAACTAAATCACGCATTTGAGAGCTTATAAAACCTGCTGTCAACATCTCAGCGAGTCCAAGTATCAAGCTCCCGACTACAGCACCCGGCAAAGATCCGAGCCCGCCTATTACTGCCGCGATAAATGCCTTTGTCGTTATGCTCCCTAATTGCGGATATAAACTGTATCTGACTGATAAAAATATTCCTCCGACAGCAGCCAGGACTCCAGCAACAAAAAATACTAAGCTGATTAAAAACGTTACATTTACTCCCATGAGTCCCGCAGTCCTTATGTCGCACGCAGCCGCACGAATCGCAAGACCCCAGCGCGTTTTATTCAGAAAAATTTGCAGCAAACTCAAGAAAATTACAGCCGTAACAAGTGAAATAATATCTGAAGCACTTAATGTTATGCCAGCAACGTTAAATACTCCCGTCGGAAAAGTATTTTGCGGTAATGCTTTAATTCGGCCTCCTACTGTTACAACAAATAAATTTTCTATCACGATATTTACGCCCATTGAAGCAATTAATAAATATAGAGTCGTTGTCGTGCGCTCTCTAATGGGCTTGTATGCGAGTCTTTCTGTTATTATGGCCGTAACTCCTGAAGCAAATAACGCCCCCGTCATGGAAATTGCAACGCTGTAACCCCATTGAGTCAATAAATAATAACATGCATAGCCCCCTACAACGAGAAATCCCCCGTGCGCAAAATTTGAGAATAACAAAATCGAATATACAAGCGAATAACCGACAGCAATTAAAGCATAAACACTCCCAAGCGATAAACCGTTAATTATTTGCTGTATAAGAGTCGAAAACGTGAACGCCAAAATTTTTTTACTCCTCTCTCATGAACTCATAAAAAACGCCAGCCCCGGATATTAACCGGAAACTGACGCGAAAAAAAATTTTAATTGCGCAAAGTATATTTTAAAAAATTCACTATTCCGGACGAATCTTCACAAAGAATAATGACTTTCTTTCGGTCTCATCACAACGCAAAATAACGCCGTCTTTACCCATTGGATTATGAAATTCATCCATTGTTAATACGCAGTGCATGAGATTTAAATTTTTCGTCTGCTCAAGTGCGTCGCGAATCTTTTCAGGATCAGTGCTGCCGGCTCTCTCGATTGCGTCTTTAAGCCAGTACACACAGTCATAAGCCATTACAGCATTCATAAATTCTTGACATTCAGTTTTCGTTGACTCGTAATATTTGTCAAAGAAAGCTTTTAATGTCGGGTCGTATCTGTCAACGTGGCTGACCCAGAATGTATTGCGTAATGCTGTCCCGGAAATTTCCCACATAAAATCGCCGTAACCATCTCCGCCGACAATGGGAATCTCGATTCCAAGCTCGCGCGCCTGCTTGACTGCTAACGGTAACGACTTGCCCATGAACGGGAAAATTAATACGTCTGCTTCTGTATCCTTCATATTTGTAAGCTGCGAACGGAAGTCAACATCTTCACCCCTGAAGCCCTCATCAGCTACGATTTTCCCGCCGAACTTCTCGAAACTCTTTATGAAAAATTCGCGCTGGCCTTGTGAATAATCGCTCGACACGTCATAAAGTATTGCAGCCTTCCTCGCGCGTAAATTCTGATATGAGAACTGCGCCATTATTGCACCCTGATAAGGATCAAGGAAACAAATTCTAAAATTGTAGGGTCTCACTTTGCCGGAGTCGTCAACTGTTACTAACGGGTTTGTCGGCAATGTTCCTAAGTGAGGCACATGACCGCGATTAAAAATAGGTGCGGCGGCAATACAGAGTCCAGATCCTGAAGGCCCTATTACTGCAACAACTTTATCCTGCTCAACGAGTCTGCGTGCGGCGTTTACCATATCTTCTTGACGGGTTCGGCAGTCATACATAACAACTTCAAGAGGACGGCCGAGAACTCCTCCCGCGGCGTTAATTTCTGCAACAGCAATTTTTACGCTCTCAACTTCTGCGACACCATAAGCGGCAAAATCTCCTGTTACTGTTGCGATCTCACCGATTTTAATAGGCTCTGCACTCAACGCAGGAGCAGCAAATAACGAAATTGCAAGAAGAGATAATAAAATTTTCCTCATGATTGACGATTCACCTCGTGTAAAATTTTTTGTTATACGAATCATAACACAGCAATAAAAATTTTTCAGCGTTTTATCACATTAAAGCGCGCTAAGATTTCAGAGTCTCGCCCTCAGTCGCAGCAACAACAGCACAAACAGCAGTATCGCCGATGACGTTCAAGCATGTACGCGCAGAGTCAAGAATTACATCAATTCCCGCGACAAGTGCAATTCCTTCAATGGGAAGACCGACGCTCGTTAATACCATCGTGAGCATAATCAAGCCTGCACCGGGCACGCCTGCTGTACCGACTGACGCAAGAGTCGCAGTTACTACGATTCCGATTTGCATTTGCAGAGTCATGGGCACATTAAACGCTTGAGCAACAAAAAGCGCGCACACTCCCTGATATAATGCTGTGCCGTCCATATTAATTGTCGCTCCTAAGGGCAACACGAACGAGCTTACACCTTCAGAGATTCCTAATTCATCGCGAACGTTTGAAAGTGTTACAGGAAGAGTCCCCGAACTTGAACGCGTAACAAATGCCGTGATTGCTGCCTCGTCTATTCCCCTGAAGAACCATTTCGGCGAACGTTTGCAAATTACAGTTATCATTCCTGAATAAACTATAACAGCGTGAATAATGCAGCCGATATATACAGCAGCTATTACTTTCACGAACGGCGCAAGAATAGCAATTCCAAATTTCGCAGCTGTAACGCTTATCAACGCAAATACACCATAGGGCGCGACATTCATTACTATGTGAGTAACTTTGTACATGACTTCCGCGACACTCTCGAAGAAATCAGCAATTTTCCGGCCGCGTTCACCCGCCATTATGCAGGCAACTCCGAAGAAAAGCGCGAACACAATAATTTGAAGCATGTTTGCATTCACCATTGACGCAATTGGATTTGTCGGGAAAATATCGAGTACGACATCAACAAGAGGCTTTGCAGCTTTTGACGTTGCTTGAATATCGCCGGGGATGTTCATTCCGACTCCGGGATTAAATAAATTTCCGCATGCAAGACCGATTATTATAGCTACTGCAGTTGTTATTAAGTATAACGCAAGAGTCTTTATTCCGATTCGGCCGAGCTTGTGAATGTCTCCAACTGACGCAGCACCCGCAACAAGTGAAGAGAAAACTAACGGAACTATCAGCATCATTAATAAGCGCAGGAAAATTTTTCCGACAAGATCAATAAACGGAATTACATAGACGCTCAAGACTTCAGAATTTGGGACAGTCGGGCCGATTGCAAAGCCGAATAATATACCCAGCACAAAACCGATAGAAATTTTCACTAATAGTGATACGCGTTTCATTGTTACAGCCTCCTTAAAATATTGTCAAAATTTTTATACATTATATATTAACACGTCCGCAAAAAAATTTTCATGTTATAATTGCTTCATAACTTTTCAGGATTCCGCGCAAAAGATTTCACGAGAGAAAAATATTTTACAACTACATTTACAACTACAAAAAATTAATTTCATTCACGCAATAACAAAGACTCGCGCAGAAAAAATTTTTATTATGGTGATGATTCGCGCGCAAAAAATTTTTCATGCAATCACGCAATAAAATAACTCCCGTCATGAGGGCCACGGCTCATTGATAAGCGAGAGTCCGCCGTGAGAAATCTGGTGAATATAAATTTGACGCAGAAACGTAAGAAACAAAGCAACAAACGCTCCAGAAGACAAAAACGGCGAAACTTTATCCGCTTAATAAAGTCAATCGCCGCCGTTCTTCACTGGTTCGTTAGCTTCACTCTCTTAGCTGTAACGCTATGGGAAAAGCTATTCGGCTAGAAAGAGCGTACTACAAAACTTCTTCAATATAGGGATACAGCTCCCCTCAACGCTGCCCCTATTTTATCACACAAGATATATTTTTTTCTTGAGATTTCGTGCAAGTAACAACATTTGAATCAATTGCGATAAAAACATAGCTATCCATATTCCCCAGTGTCCTAAGCCTAATAAAATCGCTAATATCAAATTTGCAGGAGGTTGAAAAATTGTTACGCTTATTACTGCCGCTTTTAAGGGTGAAGTCATGTCGCCGAGCCCGCGCAAGCAGCCATTAAGAATTATTTTCCACGTCTGAATCGGAGAAATCACAGCAATTATAACGCACACAAATACGCCCGCTTTTATAAATTTATCGTCATCGCTGAATAATGCAAAATAATATTTGCTCGTTAAAATCATCGCAGCCGACATCAAGAACGCAAACAAGAGTCCGATTCTTGATATTTGCCTGACGTAAGATTTTATTTCGCGTGAATTATTTGCGCCGTAACTCTTCCCGATAAGTGCTATAGCTGCCGTCTGAAATCCTGAGCCCAACGCAAAATTTATATTCATTAAGTGCATTCCTACAGAGTAAATCGCCATGTCATAAGATCCTATTCTCGCAGCAATAACAGAACACGCAAGAAACCCTACACGAGACAAAATATTTTCGCCCGCAGCTTTAAGCCATTTATCATAAATATCACGCAAAATTTTTCGGGTGAGTCTTACTTTTGACGCGATTATATACGGGAAATTCACATATAATTTTTTCTGACACGCAAATATTACGCACACAATCAAGGCCGCAACATTCCCCAAAACTGTAGCAAGAGCAGCACCGGCAATTTTCAGCGCAGGAAAACCTAAATTACCATTTATCAGCAAATAATTAAATATTATGTTCACTCCGCATGAAGTCAAATTAGATGTCATTGTTATTCTTGTATGGCCGCAGCCCCTCAAAGCAGCATTTATCGTCAAGTACAGCAAATTAAATATTAAGCCGCCCATTACAATTTTGAAGTATAAGACAGAGTCATTTAACGTGTCAGGTTGTCCGCTGCACAAAAGCATTATCGGCCGGGCAAATATAACACATATCATGCTCATAAATAAGCCCGCAATAAGTGTGATAATCAATCCAGAAAATAAAACACTGTTCGCGCCGTCTCTGTCATCAGCTCCTAATTTATGGGCAGTAAGAACACTCATAACTATATTTACAGCAAAGAACAAGCACATTATAAATAAACGAGGCTGATTCGTAACACTTATAGCAGAAATCGCAGCAAGCCCCATACTTGACACCATTTGAGAGTCAATTATTCCTGCAAGTGTCGTAGCTAATTCTTCAAATATTGCAGGGACTCCGATTTTCAGAATTTCACGCGTTCTTTCACTCAAGAATCACACCGCCGAGTCTATAGCCTGCTAAATAAATTGCGTCGTCTTCAGTGTATGCAAAGCGGTTTATCACGATAATTTTTGCTTCATTACAGCCAATTAAGCGCGAATATTTTTCCTGTAACAGCTGCTCATCACGATAAATAAACCTGTCAAAATTTTCCTGCTCGCTTTCGTCGTGTTCAGATAATAAAATCTCGTGTAATTCTCCATGAGCTGTAAAGATTCTATATTCCTGCGAGTTATCAAAGCAATGAATCTCGTAAAAATCTTTATCGTCAAATTTTCCGCCGTTCCCTAGAATCAAGAAATTATTATCGAGCTTATATGAGTCAAATAAAATTTTTTCGCGCGAATAAGCAAGTATATAGCCTTCACTCGGCAATTTGTTAGTATCAAGCATTTTCTCTCTCACCTCTTCAGCAAATTTTTGCAGGTCTCAGCAAGCCCGTATAAATATCGTTCGAGTATTTCTCCCTTGTCAAAATGAGTCCCGGCAAGCTCTGAAATCGTAATAAACGCGTTCTTCTCGAAAAATTTTGTATAAAACTCTTCAGCGTCGAGTCTCCCGAAATATTCAGCTGTCATATTTATATAATCATCATTGAGTGAACGCAATAAATATTTTCCCGGTTTAGTGTTCGAGTCAATAAATAAATTTTCCTTGCGCGCCTTACTCTTTGCTATAGTTCTATAATAAATATCACGTGAAGGAGCAGCAAAAATTTCACCGAATCCTGACTCGTTATATTCGCCGATAAATGAGCTTTTCAACGGAGATATATTTATTTCTTGATTGTCCTTGCGCTTGATTCTGAAAATTGATCCGGCCGACATTGCATATTCAACGGGGTAAAATTCGTCCCAATCATCGCAAAATCTCACAACCTGCACAGAGCTTTTATAATTGCGCATAATTTCGAGTTGTCCGGGAAGATTTAATTTTCTCTCTAGTTCGTTAATTAAAGCGTCTTGGCCGTCGTAATAGACTCCCTCAGAATTTTTCATTACTAACGGCGACATAATTTCAAGCGTAAATTCTTGAACGTTCTGCGATTCTTGCTGTGATTCTTCATCGAGTGAGTCAATGGTCAGATATGCGCGTCCGAAGCCGATATTATTAAAGCTACCGATCGAAATATAACCGCCGCGAACAAAATAATCATAAATTTTGCGCAGAGTCTCGGAGTCAGCCTCAATAAAGCCCCTGAAAATCTGCCCGCTTGAAATTGCCTGATAGTCCGAAAATTTTTCGCCGTCTTGTGAAATAATACCGCGTTCAAGTTCTATAGCAACGGCCTTAATGTCGCAATTATCAATATCAGCTGCCCATAAATTAGCGAGCCCCTTTGTTTGTGAATTATCGCCGTCATTCCGGCCAAGTGAAATTTTATCGCGTAATTGAGTCTCATCCGTCTTCAAAACCGTAAAACTTATAGGAACAGGAAAACCCCTTTTATTCTCGATTTCAGGATAAGCGCAGGAGCATTTAATATTTAAGTCCGCAAATTTTGTCTTGACAGCACGCAGAATTTCATAACCGGGGATATATTGCATACTCGTTGAATTTGTGTCAAGCTCATTAGTTATGCAAGTACTTGATAAAAGATTCAATTTATAATTTATCCGCGAATATTTATGATCCTCTTCCCATTCTATAATTTGCGTGTTGATTCTTGGCCTGATATAGTGCTTGTCAATTTCTGACTCGATTCGGCTGGGCTGGTTTGTGTTGAGAGAAGTAAAATTTTTCACACATTCGCAAAAATCGCCGTAATATTCATCATCAAGCGTAAAATATTGCTCGAAAATTAATCCTCTGTCAAGCATTCTGACTCCGACTTCAACGCCGTTAATAAATTTTGTCTCAATATGTGTAAATTTGCCAAGAACGTTTTGCGGAAATCTTATAAATTTTTTATCGCTGGACTCGATTGCGTTCACTAAGCTGTTATTATAAGCTATTAAGGCATCATCAAGAATCAGAGAGTCAAACACTGCATTAACTTTTTCGGGATTCAAAATTTTTTGCGCAATAGAATATAATCTCGTTCTTATAAACCACGCCGGCAAATAAGGCAAGCCATAACGATTATAGAAAACGTCTTCATTCAATAGTGTATTATAAGATCTTTCCGAGACTGGATTACATGACTCCAGCAATTCGATTCTGAGTAAGGACATTTTTTATCTCCTTGTTATGAGTTCGAGTGCGTCATACCATGCAGCAAATAAGCCTTCACGATTCGGCACTGATAAATAAGGTCTGCCGAGCAAGTCAAGATTTTCGCCGAAAAGATCTTTATACTTCAGCAGCAAAATATTTATAATTTCAGGATTCAACAAATAAGCGTCTCTAAATTCTTTACGGATTGAGTCAGACCTTATATTTTCAGAGAACACGCGCATATATCCCTTCAAATTTCCGTAATAAGCAGGAGAGTCTTTCTTTGCGTCATCGAGACAATAAGGCCGTAAACAAAGATTTCTAGCACGTGAAATTTTGTAGCTTGACTCTCTTTCTGCGTCAACGTCATTAATATATTTATCGTTATTTATTTGGAAGTCTACCCAGTTCCCCGGCCTGCCGTTGATTAAATTTTCGCGCTTCTTGGCCTCTTTCTTAGCAATTTCGCAGCACTGTTCGGCGAGTCTCATTCCAAGCCCGAAATTTTTTATTCCCGTTGTGTAACCTATTCCAGCGCAGACAGTTAAATAAATTTTGCCGGTTTTCTCGTCGTCCCATAATGGAGTGCGTGATATTTCCCTCACAAAAATTTCTACGAGATCCATTGCGTAATCAGCATGACAAATAATATTGACATCGTCGCCTCCTACATGAAGTCTGCAATAATTATCGATAAAATTTCGCCCGTCATGACTCATTTTATCCTGTAAATATTTTTCCGTAACATAAAGTGCTTCGGTGATCTTGCGTGCTATATTTTCAGAAATACGGCGCTTTGTCATAATTTCAGAGAGATAATTATCTTTGGACGATAGAATTTGCGCGATAGTTAGTCCCATGCTGTTGCCGTCAATGTGAATAAATGCCTGCTTCTCGATATTGATATTATTGCGGTGGTCTGCTGGTGCGCGCTGAAATAATGACTTTCTCGAAATTGCGTCGCCTGTAACTTTATCAAAACCCGCAACGGGAAGAGCTAAAATTTTTTCTTTTCTCACGATGGGAAGAGCTGCAAACGGTATAGAGAACGGCGAAGAGTTTTTTATGCGGTCTAATTCTTTGTAAAGGTTATCCCAGTCATCATTCATTTTTTCGCTTTTCTCGGTACAAGCTGAGGCCATTTGCAGTGAATAAGTATTCTCAATGAAGTATCTATTAATAATGCGTGTTGCTGCCTGACAGATTCGCCCTGTCCGGTAAAGAATGAAAGCATTTCCCGCCACTATTTCTAAAACTTGAGCTTTGATATTATTATCTTGAAAGTAGGGCACGTCATCAGAATCGCATTCAATGCAATACTCATTAGGATTTAAAATTTGCTTCATTGCGTAAGATATTGCGTTCTGTAAAATAGTGCTGATGACATAGCCGGAGCCTATTATATCGCGGTTATTGCTGCTCTCGAATATATATTTCTGTATTGCTCTAATATCATACGCGCAGAGGACTTCTTTATCTAATAAATTATTCTTCATGATTTAAAGTGTTCATACTCTCTGAACTTTACGAAATCGAAATCAGCTGTTTTTGTTAATGTGCCGTCGGGATTCTTATGTTCTATAGTTTTGCGTTCGGAGCATGTGATAACGACTTTAATTCCCGCGTTTAAGAGACCTTCTACAATCTGGAAAGTTAGAGAAAATTCACCTGCAACCATGCAAGCTGTTGGATTCATAGCTATAATTCTGCTGACAGTTTCTCGTGCGATTTGTGAAATATCTTCTTCCGTGTAATCAGCTTCTATCTTGGGAAAAGGATAATCAACTATTTCACCGTAAACGCTAGCTGCCTCGATTAATTTTTGCTGCCACATACTTGAATTATGATTTGTTACGTTCAGGAACATTTTATATTTCTCCATGCTGTAATGTAATATTCACAATTATAGCGTAAAGCCGCCAATAAAAAAAACTCCCGCACTTGCATGCAGGAGTCAATAAATAATTTCTCGTAAATAAATTACTTCTTAGGACGTACGATTCTTTTTGCGGGAACTGTGCTTCTATTTGCTGCGGGCGGGTTAGCAGGAGTCTTGCCCATTGCATAAGCTGCACCCTTCGCAGGAGTTGATCCGGCGGGAATGGGCGCAAAAGTCTTCTGTGTTGCTTCAGTGCTTCCGTCGTAAACTGTCCCGTGAATCTCATTGCCTAACATATCATAATGACGTAAATATGTCATAGCAAATTTTTTACCGTCGGGCGTATACTCATAACCGTACTCTGTGAAATAAAGACTGCCGGCCACTTCAGGAGAGAGACCAAATTTTGACATTAAAAGCTCGATTGTTTCATTCTTAATAGTCGTATTAGTGTAATATTTTCTTGAGACTGCAAATAATGTCCCTGCTTCATCCTTGCCGTAATCGAGCAAATACCAAGTCATTTTGTTTTTGTCCTGTCCGAGACTCTTCTGCTTTGCCGCGTCCCAAGCCATTACAGGAGATCCAAGAGCAATAACCAACGCGAGAATCAGCGCAAATGCTGCAAATTTTTTCATGTGTAAAGTACACAGCCTTTCATAATAATAAATTCGTAATTATGACCGTTATTCTAGCACATTTTTACTCAAGTGCTATAACTCCGAGCGCATAACTTATGATTCTTTCTTTGCCTTCTGACGGTGAATTATAAATTTTGCCGTTAATTATAATTTCGCTTGATCCTCCTCCGTCGAGATTTAATGCGTATAAAACTCTTTGAGCGCGCATAATTTCGGCAAGTTCGCTTATAGTTGCTCCGGAAGAATGCAGACCGTTACGACCATCTACGACCATAAATACCCATTGGCCGTCTTGATTCAATCCTACTGCGCTTCTAGGGTGTCTCGCTGAAATCAACGAGTTATTGAATCCTTCATTATTATAAAGCGTCATTCCCTCATCAATAATTAACGGCCCAGCTTGAATAATATTTTTCATGTCGACCCAGTAAGCCGCCTCTTGTGATGCTACAGAAAAAATTGCTTCGTCGTCATCGTTCCAGCCAAGACAGCCGCGCCCTTCATATGGATTATTTATAAATTCGTTATTGACCTTGAGTGCTCCTATCGGGTAGCCGTGCCCAATTGTAGTAATCGCGAAGAAACCTGCATTTATAGCAGCCTTTGCTTTGTTCTGACGCGCAATTTGTGAAAGTGGCCATAATTCTTTTGGGCCATTGTACGAGAACACCGGCGAAATTTTCCAGTAAGTCGGGTCAATCGTCAGCATAACCCAGAATCGAGGCGCAATATTTGTGTTAGGGTTGCTTATTGAAGGCAGGACTCGAAAATTTATGTTTCTGGACTGAATTAATTTTGTGAGTCTCCGTACTTGATTATAATCTTCGAGTCGTTCACTGCGAAGTAAATATAACCCGTTTGATTTTGCGCTTGCTAGACTGAAACCGTTTGCTCGTAAAAATTTTTTGAGGCTCTCTGCTGCTGCCTTATCGTGTAAATTATCAGCGTAGACTCTCCAGCCCGGAATCCCGGTCGGCACTCCTTCACGGTGAATAAAGACTCTCAAGCCCTTTAACGGATTGCGGATGATGTCGAGTTTAAAATTTGCGCTCGCTGACTTAACTTTTTCGAGAATTTCTGCTGCTTCCTTTCCTGATAATGCTTCATTGCCTCTGAAATTATTTGTTTTCTCGATAATTGCAGGATTCATGTTTGCAGCAACAACGAGACAGCCGCGTTCAAAAGCGTTTAATTTATTTGCATCCTTAAAGCCGCTGGGATAATCGTTCAATAATTTTGCTTCAAATTCCAGGCCGAGACTCTGAATCACCCAGCGCAGAGCCTCACGACGTGTAATATTTCCGGTTAAATTGCTGACATGATCTGTAATATATCCCGTCCGTAACATAAAATGAGCACCGTTATTGTTCATAAATTCAGGCGATCCGCTCCAGTCAATGCCGCGAACTTCAAGCAATCTAGCAATAAAATCAGCTCTAGTTACTGCATTTGCCGCACATGAATTAATTAACACAAGCAAAATTATTATTATCCGCTTAAAAAATTTCGTCATAATTTGTGTAAAACCTCTCGTAAAAATTTTTCAAAACCTGCTATAATTTATCATATGCCCCTGCGGTTACGCGTTAAGGTGATTTTGTTCTGAGCCAACACTCGCAACTATTTCGGCAACATGCCGCAGACGATAACGTCTTTTAGGAACGGGTCAGAACTCTCATCAGACGGTTACTGCGGAGGCTTTATTATATCAATCCCAAATATTTGCACGCCTTCAATATTCCTCCGTTATCGATGTCATCACACACATAATTTGCAGAGTCTTTCACGTCTTGAGAAGCCCGGCCTACTGCAACGCCGATTTTAGCATTTCTCAGCATGTCCGAGTCATTTGGTCCGTCCCCGAATGTTATAACGTCATCGAGATTTGCGCCTTCATGAGCGATTAAATTTTTTATTCCCTGCCATTTTGTAGAGCTTGAATGCCTTGACTCTGTGAAACCGTGCATTAATTCGAGTCTTGTATTATCAGGAGGCGTGAAAAAAAGTCCGTGATCACTTGTTAATTTTTCGTGATTGACCATGATATAACACATTAAAGCGCGCTTCATTTCGTTTAACGGCCTTATGCAGTCATAACCGGCTTGATTATTAAAATATTGCCTGAACAAGTAAAAGGCTCCGGCGGTGTATAAATATTTTTCGTCGACACAGGCTGTAATTTCCGGGAATTTTTTAGCGACCTCACGAAAATTATTTAAATGCTCGTCCGGGAAATATTGCGTGTGAATTTCCTGACCGTTTATTATAATTTGCGAACCTCCTGAGGCGACTATGTAATTTATGTCAAATTCTTTTGCGGCATTGAGTGCGAGAAAAGCTGCCCGTCCTGTTGCGATTGCGGGAATGTGTCCGGCTTTGCGCAGTAAATTAACGGCCTCGCGCGTTTGTTCGGGAATGTGGGAAAAATTTACGTGACTGATTAATGTTCCGTCGATGTCGAAAAAAATATATTTCATGATTTAACCCTTCAATCTTAGAGTCAGCCCGGCAAAAACTCTGTCTACAATATCTGCTTCACGTGCTAGAGCTTGATATAATTTTCCGGTTTCGTCGCGCCATTTTCGCGAAAATTCGTCAATGGGAATGACTCCGGAAGAAATTTCATCGCCGGTTATGACTGACTCGCGTAAAATTTCGAGTCTTGCGAGAAAAAATTTTAATGGGTCTACATTTTTCAGCAATAAAAATTTTACTCCCATGTGCAAATTTATTATGAGTCCGGGACGCGATATTATTTCGGGCGATTCTGAGTCGAGGTTATAGAATGCTTCAAAATTTTTATATAACTTTCTTGCGTAGGACTCTTTTCCCATGTAGCGGCCTCCTAAAATTAAATGCAAATATCTTGCTCCCTTTTGTTAATATATTATGAGCGTAAATTATACATTATTTGTGAACATAAACGAGAGTCAAGAAATTAAAGCGTTAAGAAAAAATTTTTATTTGCGAGTCTATGCTAATACATGAATTAAATAAAATTTTTGTAGTTGTAAATGTAGTTGTAAGAATTATATTTTCGCGTGAAAAAGTTTTATGGAAAGTTTCAATTATTATATCATGAAAGGAGGCCAGAGCGAGTGCTTAATACATTTTTGCGCGGGACAGTGTGCTTTGTAAATCGCCCTGATAATCGAGTTTATATTTGTCCCAATCAAAATTTGATATTCCGGCAATAAAAATTTTTCGGTCAAATTCTTTCTCCCAGTCAGGAATATAATTTTTTAAATAATTTGCCATGTGTGTGCTGGTATGAATCAAGAAAGCCTCTGACTTGTTAGCGCTCGTTATTTTCCTGATGAAACGCTTAATCTTCATCGCAAGACTCTCTTCACGTTCGACAAAGCCATTATCGCAGCAAAGCGGACAGTTGCGGGTCAAAACGCTTCTAAGGTCGGGACGTTCACGCTTTCTAGTTAATTCAACGAGGCCAAGTTTAGTAATGCTGAAGACACGAGCTTTTAATCTATCATGCATGATACACGAGTCAAAATGTTTTAATAATTTCTCGCGGTCCTCGTCAAAGTCCATGTCAATAAAATCTACAACGACAATCCCTCCGAGTGAACGCAATCTTAACTGGCGGGCAATTTCCGACGCTGCCTCAAGATTTACGCTCAAAACTGTATGACGCATATCAGGCGAGTCCGTAAATTTTCCTGAATTAACGTCTATAACTGTGAGTGCTTCTGTCTGGTCGATTACGAGATAAGCTCCGCTCTTAAGCCAGACTTTGCGCTCAAGTGCCCTGTCTATTTCGCTTTCAATGCCGAAATACTCGAAAATCGGCGTTATTCCTGTGTATAATTGCAAATTTGGGCGTTCAGGATAAAAGCGTTCGACAAAATTTTTTACGTTCTCGAACTCTTCAGGATCGTTAATAATTATTTCGTCGATTGTTCCGGAAATCTCGTCGCGCAAAACTCGTCCGAGCGTGCCTGTATCGCGGTAAAGCAAACAAGGTGCGGGGTTATTTTTTGCTTTGTTCTCGATCTCGTGCCATAAATTTAATAACGAGTCTAAATCCTGTTGTAAAAATTTTTCGTCGACACCTTCTGCAGCTGTTCTGATTATTACTCCCAGTCCCGGAACCTGCGATTTTAACGAGTCTGCTATGTGCTTGAGTCTTTTGCGTTCGGAGTTATCAAATATTCTGCGGCTGACTCCTGTTTCATCAGAATCAGGAACGAGAACGAGCCACCGTCCCGGAATAGAAACTCTTGCGCTGATTCTGGGAGCTTTATTTTTGCGGGCATTCTTGACGACCTGAACAATTAAATAATCGCCGGGCTTCACGTTTTCGGGTGCTTCGTTGAGATAAAGAAAAGCGTTTCTCGGCTCATTGTGAGATTTTGACGGCCTGACGAGACTTGCAAACGCTGCATTAATTGCGGGCAAAAGTGTATCAATCCTAGCAATAAAAATATCACCTTGACGCGCTAATCTCGAACTTTTTGCACGTGATGACATGAAATTATTATTTTCCTCGTCAAAGTTGTAATCTATGAAAATTTCTGTTAATTTGCCGTCTTCAAGAAGTGCGACTCTAGTTTGTTCGTTTTCGAGCAAGTCAGCAATTATTTTAACGTCAGGCATTAAGACTCACACTCCCATTTTGATATAAGCCGATTGAGACTCTTACTATATTTACATCTTGCCAGCCGGATATAAAATTTTCGCGGATTAAATTTTTCACGAGTCCGCCTATAGGATTTTGCGCGGGTTCACGTAAGATTAATTCGAGCCAGTTATCTTTATTTGCGAGTGAAATAATATTTTCGCCGTAGAAATTTTTTATGTGAGTCTCTAAATTTATTGCTGACCTGATTAAATATTGCGCGGACTTGCACATTTTGCCGAGTGAGGGTGCGTCATCAGGGACAATAAAAGCGCGTGAAATATTAAATCCTTCGGGTAAAGAATTATTCATGACATCAATAAAATTTTCAGGCACAAACGGGAAAAACATATCAACAGGTTCATTAAGTGCAATTACTCCGGCGGGGAGTTCAGGCGCGAAAGAAATTTTTGCACGCGGTGAGAAGCCCTGAGTCATAACGAGTTCAAGACCTGCACGCACAGCACTGCGAGAAAAAATCTGCGCTAATGCAATATGAGGTACAAAGCAAGCCCCGCCCCTTTTTGAGTAAATTAATCGCGTTCTAAAAAAATCTGACACTGCCTGTTATCCTCAATTTATAAATTTATAATGATGTAACATTTTCTTGATTTTCCGGAACAAAGTCGCTTATTTCATCATCAGAAATCGTGTCTTGACTGCTCAATCTCGCCGGCATGAGCATATACAGAAAATCGTCGCTTTCACTGCGGGTCATTCTGCATTGGCCTTCTTCGTGGCTGAACTCGATTACAATATCGCCCGAACCTAACGCCCTTAAACCGTCCTGAAAATAGCTGACGTTAAAGCCGATTTGCATATAACCGCCTTCGATTCCTGCTTCAAGAAATTCTCTTGCTGTTCCTGCGTCGGGTGCTCGTGCAGTGATAATTAATTCTTCGCCGGGCTTTAATTCCAACGCCATTATGTGAGCCGGAGTCATGCGTGCGATAATGTCAATGCGGTCAATAACTGCAAGTAATTTATCGCGTGAGATTCGCAAAGTTGTGCGGGTCTCGTTATTTAATATGCGTTCATAGTTTGGGAAAGTAGAATCTATTAATCTGATCGAGTACTCTATTTCGGGCAAAGCAAACCACGCTGTTGAAGTGTCGCAGGAAATTTTTACTGTCTCGTCGCCATTTCCGGAAGATAACATTTTTCCGAGTTCTCTTAATGCGGGAGCAGGTAATAATAAATCCTGACTCTTTGTTACATTGCAAATCATCTTAGAGAGTGCGAGTCTTTTGCCGTCGGTCGATACAGATTTTATTTCGCTTTCACTCGTTCTGAATAAGCATGTGCCCAAATATTTCGGGAAGTCTTGAGGCTGTGAGCTTGCTGCTGTGCCTTCTGATATTAAGCGTATTAAATCAGCACACATGATTTCGCAAACAAGCTCTGACTCTGCGCTGTCTGGGAGTCTTGGAAATTCGTCAACGTTGAAAATTGCGAATCTAATTTTGCTTTTGCCGTAAATTAATAGTCCGCGCTCTGAATTAACGTCAAGAGTAATATTTTCTTCGGTCGTTTTCTTGAGCAGATTTCCAAATATATTAAGCGATAATACAGCCGTCCCCGGTTCAATAACTTTCACGCCGTTAGCCTTGCATTTTACGGAGCTTTTGAGGTCAGTAGCTTCAAGAGTTACATTTCCGTTTTCGTCGGCCTTGACAAGAATCCCGCTGATTACGTCTTTAGGAGTCTTTGTGCCTGCGGATTTCTCTGCGGTCTGCCACGCCTTTAGAAAGCTCTGGCGCTCTAATTCTAGTTTCATAATAAAAATTTTCCTTTCGTGATTCAAATACGATTAATTATACCCCCTTAATACTTCCATAAAATATTTTTCTCGATTATTTTTGCGGGAGAGCCTGACACGAGACAATTTGCGGGTACAGAATTAATCACAAACGATTTTGCGCCAATGACTGTGCCTTGACCGATATTTACTCCCTGCATTATGACGCATGACTCGCAAAGCCAGCATTTTTCGCCAATTTTAACGGGGCGGGTGTTTCTGTAGCCTTGACGGTTTATAAAATGTCCGCCGTTATTGTCGCGAATTAAAACATTTCTGCCGATTTGGACATCTGAGTCAATTTCTATTTTTTCGCCGCAAATGATAGTTAAGCCTATGTTTGAACCGCTTGAGACAAATTTTCTACCGTGAATTATCAAGTGTCCGCCCTCGAGAACTTCTATATCTGCGCCGTAGCTGAACGTAAAATCATTCAAGACAGTTAATTTTGCCTTGTCAGCGAGTAAAAATCGTGTCTCTAAATGACTTTTCGGAAATCTGCCCTTGCTGCCGACGATTAATAAGCCTTTGATATCAAGTTCTGCACTCTTTGCGATATTCACGCTGCAATAAGTCGAGAAAATTATACCTTTGTAATGCAATAAATTTTTTATTCCGCTGTATTTTATCGTGTTATACAATGCTGGAATGTGTAAGCGCGTAATTTTTGCGATAAATTTTGCGGTTCGCAGTACGTTCTTGATTTTGCGCAGGAAAGATTTTATTTTGCCCTTAATTCCGATTTTAGGCTGAGGGCTTGTGCTGTATTTGTCAATTACTTCATCGAACGGCAAATTTTTTATATCGCGGAAAAATGCTTCTCTGTCGTTGTTAAATTTTGCGAGCGGCTTTATTAATGCTTGGTTGCCGGGTAAAATCGTCTCGAATGGCATGGGGATAAAATTTATTCGCGGCTTTATGTTCTCGAAATATGACTCTCCCTTTTTCGAGTTTATCATCACTAATGAAGTGCCTAAATTTTTTTCGAGCTTAGTGCTAAAATTTTCTATGCCCCAGAAATCAGCAAGCGTTATATCTGACATTCTCGGAAAGCCTTTAAACTTGCATGAATAACATGACGGACGAGTAAATAAATGAGTCCCGATATAGCCTTTAGTAAATTTGTTGATATCACGAGGCTCGAAAATCTGTCTGCCGTCCTGCAGGATAAATTTTTGAGTCAGGTTCCTCCAGCCATACTCTTTTGATTTAGCTTTTGAATATACAACAGGAGAGTTATAACGCGCTTCAATTGAGTCTAAATATTTCCTGAAGACCAGCGGCGAGTTTATCCCCAAGCACACGAAGTCAACAATTATTAAATTTTCATAATCACGGCCAAGAAACGCACGCAATGCAGCCATTTGACACGGTGTCCCGCAGACTAAAACTTTTTCGCCGTCATCGAGCAGACTTTTCACGCGTTTATAAAAATTTTCTGCATTACTCTGAACATATTTAGAGCTTCTTAATTTTGGCAAATCGTTCTTGTCATTCGAGATAAACTGCGAGACCGTTAAATCATCGTTGAAAATCGCTCCTCCGACATAACCTCCATTTTTGTACATGAAGTCAGCAAGCGCAGAAAATAGCCCTCCTGATGTGCTGTCAAAGACGACCTCTAAATTTTTATTCTCTGCTGCGTAACAGATTGATTGCTCTAAATCGTTGTGCTTGAGTGAGTCTATATTAATTATCGGACAAACTTTTTCGCACAAATTGCAATTTATGCATTTTTCCGAGTTTACTTCAGGGTACCAGATTCCCTCGTTATCGCATAAAAACTTTATTGCGCCGGTTGGACATGCATCCCCGCAGGCATTGCACCCGCAGCATAATTCTTTATCGTTAATATTTATCATGGCTATAAAATTCTAAAATCGCAATTATCCGGATCATAACGAACACGGGCATTAATATTTATCGCGTCGATTGCTGCAAGTTCTTCGCGAGTCAACTCAAACCCGAAAATATTTAAATCTTCCTGCTGATGAGTTGAGCTAAGAGTCCTAACAACAGGGATTAGACCGTTTTGAACATGCCAGCGCAATATAATTTGAGTTACTGTCCGCGAGTATTTATCAGCTATTTTCTTGAGCACAGGCAGACGCATTAATCTATCGTCAAATCTTGCCAACGGAGTATATGACTCAACCTGAATATTTTTGCTCTGACAGAAATTTATTAATTCCTTCTGAGTAAATAACGGCGAGACTTCAAATTGATCTATTAACGGCAAGACACCGGAAATTTTTTCGAGCTCGTTCAGGTGATGTGCATGACAATTCGCGACACCCAAAATTTTGCAATAGCCTTTATCACGCAATTTTAACATTTTGAGCCACGTTTTTGTGTATAAATCAGTAACAGGCCAGTGAAACATTAAAATATCTACATAATCGGTGTTGAAATTCTTTAATTGCGAGAAAAACTCTTCTTCGACTCTATCATTAAATTGCGCACCGTTGCTGACTCTCGTTGTTAAAATTAGATCCTCGCGCTTTACTCCGGAAAATTTAATAGCTTCGGAAATTAATCTTCCATCACCATAGGCCGCAGAGAAATCAATTAATCTGAAACCGTTTGTGATAGCACTTGTTACGGCATTGACATAATTTTTTCGCACGAGTCTATTATTTAACCTTCGTCCGATAAATTTATTATACGCGCGCAGAAATATATTTTTTTTCTTTTCGGGCCTCTTGTTAGGAACATAACCCATACTGCCCGGGCCGAAGCCTATTACGGGAATTTTTGTATTATCTGAAAGCGTGAAATATTCCATAAAAGTTTACCTCCTTCAATAAAATAAAACATTTGCGCCCCAGCTCAAGCCCACACCAAACCCCGCAAGAAGGACGCAAGAGTCTTTATTGATTCTGCCTTGTGTGAGTGCGTCTTTGAGTGCGATTGCTATAGTAGCTGATACAGTGTTGGCGGAAAATTGCAGGTTCATAAAAAATTTTTGTTCCGGGATATTCATTTTTCTGCGCAATGAGTCCAGCAAAAATTTATTAGCCTGATGGAAAACGTATAAATCTATTTCTTCAGAGTCAATATTATTTTTTGCGAGGACATCACGAACCACAACCGGCACAATTTCAAGCGCAAACGAGAAAATATTTGCTCCGTTCATATATAAATATTCGCCCGGCCTGAGAATCAAATCATTTGCTCTGCTGCCGTCAGTGCCGAGTACGAAATCACCAATTAACGCGCCTGACTCACGTTCTGAAATCAAAGCTGCCGAAGCTCCATCGCCAAAAATTGCCCGATTTGATTTATCGTCAGGACTAATATATTTCGTGTAAGTCTCTCCGGTTAGCAATAAAATATTTCTTGCAGCACCTGAAATAATCAGACCTTTTGCGAGCGCGAGACCGTATATAAAACCTGAACACCCCATATTAAAATCTAACGCACCGGCATTTTTTGAGAGCTTTAATTTATCTTGAATAATGCACGCTGACGAAGGTAATTTATAATCAGGGCTTTGTGTGCAGAACAGGACAAAATCAATTTCTTCGCGTTTAATTGCAGCATTGTTGGCAAACAATTTTTCTGCGGCCTTTACTGCCATGTCGGACGCGGACTCGTTACAGCCTGAAATATGACGTTGTTCAATGCCGATTTTCGCAAAAATTTTTTCTGCGTTCCATTCGGGAAAGAGTGCGGCTAAATCCTGATTGGTTAAAACTTTTTCCGGCAAATAATAATCTATTGCGTTAATGTAGGCGTTCATTTATTTTTTGCGTGAGGCTACTTCGTTGAATAAATCTTGTATAGTCTCGGCCTTATTAATCACATTGCCGTCGATTATAATTCCGTATTCAGAGTCTACCATTGCAATAACAGTTATTACACTTAGTGAGCTCCATTCTTCTAACTCTTTAAAAACTGTGTCCGGTTTGAAAGCTGCCGGGTCAGTGTCATAAAATTGCGCTGAAAATTTTGCGATAAAGTCATTTAGTTCCATAATTAAATAAATCTCCTGTCAAAAAATTTTGTGCGGGAAAAGTCCGCTAAACATGTCCCAATTGAGAGACCTACGCCGAAGCCCGCGCACAAGACTTTAGATTTTGCTCCGTTGTAACTGCTCAACAATAACGGAATTGATACTGAGCTTGTGTTACCTGTTTCGCCTGCTATGAACGGCATTTTTTCGGGCGGGACTCTTAATTTCTTGGCCATTGTTGCGAGCATTAATTTATTCGCCTGATGACAAGCAAATAAATCTATTTCGCTGTTGTTCACGTTTAAATCTTTCATGAAATCTGCTATTGCTTTCGTTACGTCAGATAAAGTAAATGTCATAACTGCTGCGCCGTCCATGTGAAAAAATTTCCCCTTTTCTGCTTTGATTACATTTGTTCTGCTGCCATCGCTGAAAAAGTTAAATGCGATATTTTCACCTTCTGAAGCTGAGACAACAGCCGCAAAACCTGCATCCCCGAAAATAGTTCTTGTTGCTCTATCATTGGGACTGGCGAGTCTGCTTTTAGTGTCTGCGCCGCAAAATAAAACTTTTTTCCCGGAATTAGCTGCAATGACTGACGAAATATATAATCCCGTAATAAATCCCGAGCAGCCCTCGTTAATGTCAATGCATAAAATATTTTGATTCAGGCCGAGTCTATCTTGCATTTCATGACTAGTTGCCGGCAAAACATAATCAGGTGTCTGTGTAACGAAAATTAAAGCAGTAATATTACTTA